>DATIZR010000086.1 GCA_035516965.1 Nitrospirota bacterium | reverse complement strand
CTGGCAAGGCAGGTTGATGACGGAGCGGTTGGAACCATAGGCAGGGTAGACCCTGACGGTTCCTGCCGTATTGTTTTTTACGCCGAGCTGCCAGGAACTGCCCGTGGGGCAGGTCTGATTCACCCCGTTCAGCGACAGGCTGAATACCTCGGCCGTCTGCGTTCCCAGGGCGGCGATACTGAGGCTGCCGCTCGAGATCGTCGTACCGCCGGAAGAGCATGCAAGGGAAACTGCGACGGTCGTGGCGGCGGTGCTCGTCAGGTAGAGCGTGACGGGAATGGTGTTGCTGATCGAGGTGGCGAGGGTTTCCTGGGACTGGAGTACGGGACTCAGCGTCCATGTCTGAGTTGCGCCTGAAGCGAGTGCAATATTCCCGGGCACGGGGTTCGTCGGGACCGGCGTTCGCGAAAGTTTGTAGGCCGGTGTGGATGTGCTGTCATACAGGTAGAGCGATTTGTTTCCCGTCGAAGGGATCTGTGAGACCGAGACCGTGATCGTTGGTGCTGTAGGCGTCCCTCCGATGTTTCCCGGGTTGCTGATTGTTGCTGAGTTGTTGATCAGCGTGCCCGCAGCGGTCCCGTTCGCGATGGTTACGTTGAAGACGACGGTCGCGGAGCCGCTTGCCGGAACCGAGATATTGGAGATGTTCAGATAGCCGGTCCCGTTCGCGCCGCCCGCGGGCGTTGAGCTGTTCGTCGCGCCGGCGGGATAACTCACGACCGTGAATCCGGTCACGTTCGGCGGCATGTTGTCCGTGACCGTGACGCCCGAAGCCAAAAGGCCCGCGGTCTCGTTCAGAGTGATAGTATACTGGATCACATCGCCGGGGTTCTGGTCGCCGCCGTTCAGGTCCGTCCAGGTTTTCGAGGACGTGGACAGGTCCGACCCTGCGATCACCGTGGTTGTGTCGGTCACGGTGTAGGACTTTGAAACGGGCCCCACGGAGTTGGTGAACGTGAATGTCGCCTGCGTCACGAGCTGGTCGGTCGTGCCGGTGGGCGCGCTGACCGGGATCGTTTCTTTGACCAGGAGGCAGAGCGGCGTACCCGCAGACACGGTGGTCGTTGCGCCGGTGATCAGCGTGTCGCCGGCATTGTACGTTCCGCTGCAGTTCGTGTCGTTGTAGTAGGCAACCGCCGGCCACGTTCCCCGGGTCCGGCTGCTGACAGCGAAGCTGACGGTGCCGCCGCTCCCCGGCGTGAAGGTGTGAGCATAGTAGACCGGGTTGAGAGAGGTCCCGTTCTGGGCCCGTGAGGCAGGGGTGAAGGAATTGTCCGGGACATCGCCGAACCTGACGCCGGTCACGTTGGTGTACAGGGTATACGCAAAAGAGATATAGTCGCCGGCAATCGTGTACACCGGTGTTGCCGCGTTGCCTGCGTTGTAGCTCACGGAAAGGTATCCCGCAGGGTTGGCGAGTTCGACGATCCTGAGCGTCTTGCTCGCAGTGTTGGTGAAGAGCGAGAAATTCCCCTGGCTGTCCGTGGTCACGGGGCCGTCGTAAATCGTTGCGGGATTGGAGTCCCGGACCAGCTGAACCTGCACTCCGGACAAGCCGACCTCGGCAGCGTTCTGCGTACCATCGTTGGCATCGGTAATGCCGCCGTTGGAGCCGTCGTCCCGGAATACTCTGCCGTCGATGCGGGTCCCGTTGTACACGCCGAAGTTGAGGCCCGTCAGGCCGGAGCTGCCGACATACACGTTCGAAATCGTGTAGCCGATCGGGCTGGTGTAGATCCAGTTCGCGGTGCCGAAGGAAGGGGTGAAGTTCGTTGTGTTGTCGCTGCTCAGGATGACGGTGTAGTATGCACCTTGCGGCACGGTGAGGGAATACTGGGCAGTGGCGGTGTTGACCGCGGCCACGGCCAGCGCCGTGGTCAAATTGTTCGACAGGAATATTTTCGCGTAGGTCGGCGTAGCTGCGGGCAGGCACGTGGCGGTCGTGCAGAGCGCGTCGCCTGCGTCGCCCAGGACGCTGTTGTGATTCGCATCGTTATAGACGTATCCCGATACGGCAACGTTCGCGCCGACTACCTGCGAGGTCGCTGATGCGCTGTTGTCCGAGGAATTATAGTCGTTGGACGGCGGGGTCAGGCTCGCCGTATTGACGATCTGGCTTCCGAGGGTGGCTGTGGGCATCACGGTGCTCTTGATGGCGTATGTCACGGAAGCGTTCAGGGGCAGCGTCGCGGTCGTGTTGATGCTGCCGTTCCCGGATGCCGCGCCGCAGGTGCCGCCGTTCGCGCCGGTGCAGGTCCAGGTGACGTTGGTCAGCAGCGCCGGCATCGTATCAATGATCGGGACGTTGTTCGCCGTGATATTGTTGGGCCCGTAGTTGCGGGCGGTGACCGTGTAGGTGAGCTGGCCGCCGGCTGTGACGGTCGGCGCCGAGACGGTCTTGAACATGGTGAGATTGATGTCCGTGCTGAGGGGGTCGACCGTGAGGTTGCGGATCTCATGGTAGTTCGTCGAACCGCCGGTGCTCGCAGCATATCCGATCTTCACCGATGCCGGCACGGGCTGGCCGGTCATGAGGCCGGTCACAACCTGGGTCAGCGCCTGGTTGTATCCCACCTGCAGATAGACGTCAACACGCAGGTAGTTCGGTGCGGATTGGGGGGTCAGATAGATCACGACCTTGCGGTATTGCGCTCCGCTTTGATCGGGCCTGTAACCCTGTCCGGGAAATGCAAGCTGGGCAATGTTCGAAGCAGTGCCGCCGAGATAGTAGTATGCGCCCGACGGGTGATTATAGGGTCCCCGAACCGCCACCGCGTCGCAACGTCCGCCGGGACCGCCGATGCGCCCTTCGGTCGGGTTCGAGAAGTTGCCCCACTCATCAATGCCGACGCCGATATATCCGTAATTGAGGCCGGCATTTACGGGGGCGACGGTCTTCTGAGCATAGCCAAGGGAGCCGCCGGAGGCACCGACCGAAAAGCTCTTCGATCCATCGAAAAGATAGATGCTGTAGCCATCGGCGCCGGTTGTTCCGCACCCAAAACCGCCGTCCCCGGCGCCGCCCCACGTGGTGTAGTCGAACTGGATGACTGCGCCCTGCGTGACATCGAAGGCAGTGTCAAGATAGCCGTATCCGGCTTCGTTGGCGCCCGGGTCCGTCAACCGCAGCCAGCCGCTGCCGACGGGATCTGCGCCGGAGCTTGCGGTCAGGTAGGCGGAACCGCCGAGCACCCAGCCGAGCGCAGTGGACCCGGTCATTGGCTCGTTGACCAATGTGCCGGCGCCCCAGGCGCTGCCGCCGAAGGTCGAGACGAGAACGAAAACAGTCAGGACCAGTGATCTGAAAGCGGCCCGCCATCTGTCCGCAGTCAGGGCTGTATGATCCTGCTGCTTGCTGTTCCTGAGTATTGACCCAGTCCTGCGGGAAGGGGAGATTACCATTTCATGTCCTCTTGTACGGTCGCGCTGAAAATAAACCTGCCAGGCATCGTGTCTGGTATCTGCAATCATTCTTTGTTGGCCTCGGACCTCGCGGAATACGCATAGGAATTCTGCTGAAAGTGCACCGAATTCAAAGCGTTTTGCTCACGAGCCAATCATCCTTACCTACTATTAAGCAAGACCCGCGCCAGCGAGTATCTGCTAGTAAAGAATTAGTAATATTGTGAATTAATGTATTGATTATATTTAACTAATAATAATAGTAAATACTATTATTGTATGTCATGAGAGACGCATTGTCTGTCAATATGGATAAAAAGTATGTAAAATCTGTTATATATATGACACTTAAGTTAGTATGCTATGGGTCCAGATTATCGCGATTCGTAAACAGAATATGCCATCGCACAATCGTTCTTGCCTGAAACATACTGAAAATAAAGGTATAATTTCATAAAATAGAAACTAACAAGGAAAAGACAATAATTTGACAATGGATCTGTTAACGCGATCAGCTATCCACTGTCCCGAGGAGGCTCATCTCTTGACAAAGGATTTCGCGTACAAATAAGTTTTGTTGGTTCTTGGCTAAAGATTTTTGTGCGCCTGACGATACGAGCGATAGAGTGGTAAATTTCTTGTGGGGAGGGCTTGCATGATCAGGAATCATCGCGGTTTCACGCTCATAGAGGTCATCGTGGTTGCGGGAATCATAGCAGTCCTGGCAGGAATCCTCGTGCCGCTCATCTTCAAGGAGATCGATGAGGCGAAGATAACGAGGGCCTCGGCAGACATCAGGTCCATAACCAGCGCGCTTATCGTCATGAAAAAGGACACCGGAATGTGGCCGAATCTGGTCAATGGCGGCGGCGCATGTTCCGCGGGCGTGACACTGCTTTATGGAGGGGGCGTCTTACCGGCTGGCCTTGCGGCCTTTGGCTGGGATCAGTCGAGTCTCCAGCCGCTCGAGAATTATCTGTCTTCCGATGCCAATGCATGCTACGGAGCGCAGTGGAAAGGTCCCTACCTGGCTCAGGTTACCCCGGACCCCTGGGGGAACCAGTACCTGATCAATGCGACGAATTTCTCCGCGAACGGCCCGGTCTGGATCATATCCGCCGGTCCGAACGGCGCTATCGAAACAGATGTGACATCGGCAGTACCCCTGGGTGATGACATCGGCCTCAGGCTGAAATAAAAGGCGTGAAGGCCCGGTCCATTCCACGAGCATCTTCTTCACGTACGCGGGCGCAGCGTCGAGGAGCGGCAATGCTTCCCGCACGCGGATGTCCGCTCTATTACGGGGATGTCCGGAGGGATGGTATGGCAGGATGGATCACATGCTGTGAATGAGGTACAGGATCAGAAAAGCGCCGATGGCGAGCATTGACAGGAAAAGCAGGACGCTCAGGACGCGCGAAGGCCGGTAGGAGTCGTCGTCGATCTGTTTTTCCACGTTCTTGTAGCGTGCGAAGGCGAGCACCCCCATCACAACGCCCAGAACCACCAGAAGAATACCGATGATCTGCGAGTAGCCCGGAGCCGGCGGGACCGCCTCTTTCCCCAGGTAGTACCCCATCTGCTTCACGAAAAGCGAGAATTTTTCCACCACAAATCCGAATGCCATGATGGCGACGCTCGTCCGAATCCACGCAAGGAACGTGCGTTCATTCGCCATGTGGACGCGGCGGTTTCGGATCTTTTCCGGACGTTCGTCATCGTGAGTTAGCGTCACATGCACCTCGCCCCAGCGTGCCTCTTGCGGCCTGCTTCAGCAGATCTCTCAGCAGATCTCATTGATGGAATAGGGCATACAATCCTGCCCGGATCATCTTGACGGCAATGGCCGCGAGCAGGAGGTCCGCAACCTTCGCGAACGCTATCGAGCCGTTCGTGCCGATGAGCCCGGTGATGCGGTCCGACTGGGATAAAATGATCCACGCCAGCAGGATGTTCAGGGCGAGCGACAGCAGGACCGGCACGTAGCCGTAAATGCTGACGAGGGCAAGGGTTGTCGTGAGCGTACCGGGCCCGGCAATCAGCGGCGTTCCGAGCGGCACCACGCCGAAGGTAGGGCTGATCGTGTATTTGCGCGAGCCGGCTATCACGATGTCGCTCACTGCAATGATGAGCAGGACGATGCCTCCGGCGATCATGAAATCTTCAACGGTGATGACGAGCGCCTTGAACACGACCGATCCCAGAAAGGTGAAGCCGATGGTGATGAGCAGCGCCGTCAGGATCGACTGGCGGACGATCTTTTTCCTTTGTTCGGGTTCGATCCCTTCTGTTATGGACACGAAGATCGGCAGGATCCCCGGAGCGTCCATGGCTACCATGATGGGGATGAAGCTCATGAGTAAGGGTTTGAGGAGGCTGCCTGGCACCATGACCGCAATTCTCCGTTTCTGGCGTCAATCTGCTGACCAAAGTATAGCCAATATCGCCAGAGCTGTCCAGCGAGTGTCCTCCGGGATTTTCCCGGCGATGATGCAACCGGTAGAGGGAACCAGCAACCGGAATCATTCACAGATACCGGTCAGGTCAGGAGGAGCTTATGCAAGCATTTCAACCGGGGGGTAAAGGGGAAGACAGCGAGCCAAGGTTGATCATTTTACCGGTCCTACGATTCCACTCGGTCCAAAACTCCGGTAACGCGATGAAGTTCCTTCCATCGCCGGTACCGTCTCGATGCCCCGGGATTAAGGCGAGGGTTGACCGTCTCGCCGGAGCTGACCATGTTCTTTATATCTGCAGGCGACCACGCTCCCTGCGCCAGTCCGGCAAGCAGGGCCGCGCCGAGGGCGGAGACCTCCTCTTGTCCGCTCACCCGAAGGTCCTTCTGCAGAATGTCCGACTGGAACTGAACGAGATACGTGAGCGGCGCGAGGCCGCCTGAGACCGAGATGTCCCGCGCCTTCAGGCCTGCTGCCGCGATCTCCTCCGCGATCTCCTTCATGAAGAAAGCGATGCCTTCCACGGTCGCGCGGATGATGTCCGCCGACGTGCTTGTCGGCGTCATGCCGTGGATCGAGCTTGAGATCTTGTTCTCCCAGTGCGGAGATCCGGTCCCGTTCAGTCCGATGAACGCCACGACATCGCTGGCCGCCTGCCAGCAAAGGTCGTCGACTTCGGCGTAATCATTGAACAGATGCAGATTGCTTCTGACCCAATCGAGTGCTTCGCCGGCGGCATTGACGCTTCCCTCCAGCAAATAGTATCTCTCATCTTCGGTCGAATAATGGACCGACGCCATCAATCCTTTCGCGGCGACCAGTGTCGTCCCGGTATTGACCATCAGGAAACCACCGGTCCCGTAATTGATGCCGCCGTCGCCCTGTTCAAGTACGCCGAGACCGACCATGGCCGCCTGCTGATCGCCGAGACAGGCGCGGAGAGGGACGGCTCCCGCGGGGAGGATGACCTCTCCAAAATCATGGATGACCGGGACGATGTCAGGCAGCCTTATGCCGGTGAGGCCGAAATCTGCGAGCAGGTCCGGGTCCCAATCGAGCTTGCGGATATTCATGAGCTGCGTCCGCGCCGCCTGGGTGTGGTCGATCACCGCCCGTTCTTTCTTGACAAGCCTCTGGGCGAGGAAGCTGCTGAGCGTTCCGAAGACCGTCGTGTCCTTTCCGAGAGCCGGCATATTCTCCCTGAGCCACCGGAATTTTGATGCTGAGTAGTAGGGGGTGATCGGAAGGCCCGTTAGCTCAAATATGCGGTCGCGGTCCTTCGAGACCTGCTGAACGAATGCGGAGCCCCGCATGTCCCGCCAGCTGATGACGGGTGAAAGCGTCTCGCCGGTGCCATCATTCCAGGCCAGGCAGGAAGACCGCTGGCATGAAAGCCCGATGGCTTCAGGAGTGAATCCGGACGCCCGGACGGTCTGGACCACTTCGGTCAATGCATCGTTGACGCTTTGTAGTATCCCGGAGGGATCATATTCGACGCGGTCGCCCGCCCGGAAAGGCAGCGGCAGGTCGCGCCGGGTCTGGAACAGGACCTGGCCTTCTTTGCTGATGGCCAGTGCTTTCGTTGAGCTGCTGCCCTGATCGATACCGATGAAACAGTTTTGCGGCATTCATTCCTCCGGTCGGAACGGTAAAGCGATCTTGTTATTATAGTTTATACATTCACCGCCTTGAGGTCAAACGCTGATACTTCTGGATTTTGCCGAGCTGCCGCAGGTCAGGCCGTAATAAGTGCTGGACATTTGCATGCAAGTATAATAATATTTGCATGTTTTAATATTAGTTCCATTCTGCATGAATTTTTAATGAAAGGATATGACAATATGGTCCCCGTAGAGAAAAGAATCGACCTCCTGAAAGTCATCGCCCACCCTATTCGGATCAAGATCCTCGAAGAGCTCACCCAAGGCGTGAAGTGCGTGAGCGATTTCGAAGATTCCCTCGATATCAGCCAGCCTAACATCTCCCAGCATCTGACGCTGCTTCGCACGAACGGGGTCGTTGATTTCTTCGTCGATGGCAGGCTCAAGTGCTACTTCCTTAAAGAACCCTTCATCCCCGATCTCCTCGAAATCCTCAAAAAACAGTATGAAGAAGACATTCCCGCGCCGGCCTGCTGCCCGGTGACGAAAAAAGGAACTTATCCTGGCGAAAGGAGAAGATGATCTGCATGAAGAAGCACACAATCATGCTCTACATGAACGACCCCATGGGCAAGCGCTGAATGTCCAACCCGGAGGCCGCCCGTGGGACGGAGAAGGAATTCGGCGCGGAAATCGTTGTGATCAAGAAGACATCCCAGGAGTACGGCCAGATAAGAGGCCCACTGCCCGTCCGTCGGTTGTTGTGAACGGCCGGATCATCGCCTGGAACGGCACGGTTACACCGCAGGCGCTCTAGACAGCGATCATGAGTGACAGCGACATATAAAGGAGGGTGCCATGCCGAAAACAATTACGCTGTATTTATCAACATCGCCGTATTCCTGCGAGAACACGCTGACGAGCGCCCGTATCGCCGAGTCGGCACTCAACAAAGGCCATACCGTCAATCTGATCGCATCGGCTGACGGCATTTACTGTTTTCTGACAAAGCAGAAGGCGAAGGGCATCCTGAACGCAGAGGAGGAATTCTCCCGGCTCATCCAAAAAGGCTTGAAGGTGTATCTCTGAGGCGGGTGCCTCAACTTTCGCCGTGCGGCGAAAGACGATTACCTTGCGGGAACGGAAGTAGGCTCCCTCAAAGGACTGTTTGCAACCATGGGCGAGACCGATATCTGGCTCAATCTCGGGGCATAGGAGGATACTGGCATGGGAAATGTTGCGATGATCCTAAAGAGGTCTCCTTACGGCGATATCAATGCGGCTGAGGCCGTTCGCCACGCCCTCGGCGCGGTGTCATTTGAAATGGGCGTGGACCTGATCCTGGTGGATGGCGGGGTGCTGCTTGCAAAAAAAGGGCAGGATGACACCGGTACCGGGTTCACCAATCTTGAGAGCACTCTTAAAGACTGTCTGGATATGGGAGTGGCGGTCTATGCCGACGTAGCTTCACTCAAAGCGCAGCGAGTCGCATCGGATGACCTTCTCGAAAACGTGAAGTTGGTCGGCAGCAAAGAGATCACCGGGCTGCTGAAAGAAGCGAAAGCGACAATGATATTCTGAAAGGAGGCTGCTATGATCGTGATGATAAAAAGCGCACCGGATACCACCGATGGAGCACTCGGGTTGACCCTTGCAAAGGAAAGCGGGGCCGATCTTGTTCTCCTGCAGAACGGCGTCTATTTTGCCCAGAAGGAACGGCTGGGGACTTCTTCAGGCAGCGTGTATGTTCTGGATGACGACAAGAGGCTCCGGGGTCTCAAGGATTCCGATATGGATGACCGGGTAAAGAAAATCGACTACGACAAGTTGACGGACATCATTACGGGAGGCCAGAAGGTGACAGGGTTGTTTTAAACATAAGTACAGGGGGAGGATATATGTCAAGAATCGTCGTGTTAGGGGGCTCGTTCGGGGGTTTAACAGCGGCCTTTGAACTCAAGCGGCTGCTCAAGAGAAAAGCGGATGTGACCGTGGTAAGCGAGGACGACCGGTTCGTGTTCCTGCCTTCGCTGCCGTGGCTTATCATGGGGTGGAGAAAGCCGCAGGACATCACGCTCAAGGTGAGCGAGATCCTGAGACCGAAGGGGATCGAGTTTGTTCATGATGCTGCAAAGCAGATAGATGCTGACCCATCAAGGGTCATTACTTCAAAAGGGAAAGAGCTGCCCTATGATTATCTCGTGATTTCAACAGGACCGCATCTTGCCTTTGACGAGATCCCGGGACTCGGACCTGACAAGGGATACACTGCCTGCACCTTCACGCTGGATCATGCGTTAAAGACCGGGGCGACCTGGAAGAGGATCCTTGAGAATCCCGGTCCCATAGTCCTCGGCTCATCACAGATGGTGAGTTGCTTTGGCCCGTCCTACGAGCTAGCATTCGAGATGGACGCCGAGCTTCGACGCCGGAAGATGAGGCATAAGGTCCCTATCGTCTATCTCACGTCCGAGCCCTACCTCGGCCACATGGGCGTAGGCGGACTTGGCGCATCGAAGACTTTCATGGAGCATGAGTTCGCCGAGAGGGACATCAAGCCGCTTGTGAGCCAGGCTATTCAGGAAGTCGCGCCTGGTGAGATACGGCTGAAGGACGGCAATAAATTGCCCTTTAAGCTTGCCATGATCGCCCCGCCGTTCAAGGGTGTGCCTGCCGTCATGCCGCTGGGCAATCCCCGCGGTTTCATCCCGGTTGACAAGAACTACCGCCATGCGAAGCATAAGAATATCTTCGCCATAGGGGTAGCGATAGCGATCGCGCCGCCGGAGGCAACGCCGGTCCCCACGGGTGTCCCGAAGACAGGGTTCATGACCGTAAAGATGGCGAAGACGGCAGCTGCGACGATTGCAGCGGATATTACCGGGACGATCGCACAACCCGGCGATGAGATCGGTGTGGTTTGTCTCATGGACATGGGAAATACGGCCGCGTACATGAAAGCCTATCCCGTACTGCCGCCGCGCCAGAGCTCCTCTATGAAGAAGACCATCTTGGCGAAAATTTTAAAAGTCCGGTTCGAAAAATATTTCCTGTGGAAAATGAAACACGGGCTGAGCCATCTGCCATGAAAAAAGAGACCGATGGCTTATTTGCTGACTTTTGCGGAACCACCGGCAATGCCGGTGGTCATGACGGTTAGTGTCTTATGATGGAAAATCGTTGACATTTGTTCAAAAAACAATAAGATCAAAAGACAATTTTCCCACGCACCACGACGAAGAGAGAGGAGGGCGAACATGGAAATCAAGCTCACACACCTTTCCAGCTGCGCTGGTTGAGCATCGAAATTCAGCCCTGCTGATCTGTCCCAGGTCCTGGGACAATTGCCACAAATAATTGACCAGAATGTGCTCGTGGGCGCCGCGAACGCGGATGATGCCGGTGTATACCGCATTTCTAACGATCTCGCCATGGTCCTGACAGCGGATTTCTTCACGCCCATCGTGGACGATCCTTACTGGTTCGGCGCCATCGCCGCTGCGAATGCTCTTTCCGATGTGTATGCCATGGGCGGGAAAGCGATGGCGGCACTGAACATTGCCGCTCTCCCGGGCAGCGAGGATTTCCGGGAGATCAACAAACGGATCATCTTGGGCGGCTTCGAGAAGATGACTGAGGCCGGCGTGCCGGTCATCGGGGGCCATACCATCAAGGACAAAGAGCCGAAGTTCGGCTATGCCGTCCTGGGCTCGGTCCATCCCGACCGGATCCTGGACAATACGAAGGCCAGGTCGGGCGACGCGCTGGTCCTGACAAAACCCATCGGCACCGGCATCATCTCGACAGGGATCAAGGCCGGCAGGTGCAGCGCGGAGACGGCGGAAACCTTTACGAGGTCCATGGCGACGCTGAACAGGCGGGCAGGCGAGATCATGCTCGAAATCGGTGTCAGCACGGCAACGGACATCACCGGGTTCGGGCTGATCGGGCACCTCTCCGAGGTCCTGATCGCAAGCAAACTGGCGGCGCGGCTGCACGCGCGAAGCCTGCCGATCTTCCCCGAAGCAAAAACGATCGCTGAGATGGGCATGGTGCCGGCGGGCACGAGGGCCAACCAGAAGAACTACGATCCTCTCGTGGAATGGAACAGGGACGTATCTGCGATCGACCGCGTCCTGATGAACGACGCCCAGACCTCGGGCGGCCTGCTCATCTTCGTTCCGAAGGACAGGAAGGACCGGCTCGTCGCGGCCCTGCAGAAAGAGAACATCACGGCGGCGTATATCGGCGACGTGTCCGGGGGCACCGAAGGGGAACAAAAGCGCATTTTTGTGGAGCACTGATGGACGCCGGCTTGGCCCTGTTCCTGCTCCTCGTTGGGTTGTCGGTCGGGTTCCTCTCGGGCCTGCTCGGCATCGGCGGCGGCATCGTCATGTTCCCACTGCTGCTGTATGTGCCGCAGCTGCTTGGACTTGGCAGCATCGACGTCAAGAGCGTGACCGGCCTCACGATGACGCAGGGTTTTTTCGCGGCGCTCGCGGCCCTGTTCTACTATCACCAGAACGCCCTCGTGAACAGACCGCTCGTCCTCGCGCTCGGCCTTTCCCTGTTCCTGTCCTCGCTCATGGGAGCGCTGGTCTCGAAGCGGATTCCCGACGGAGCGCTCCTGATCGTCTTCGGCGTGCTGGCTTTGATAGCCTCGGCGATGATGCTGGTCCCCCGGAGCCATGCCCGCGACGAGATGACGGAGGACACGGTCACCTTCAATAAAGGCCTGGCGGTAGCGATCGGGATCGTTCTCGGGTTCACCATTGGCCTCGTCGGGCAGGGCGGCGCTTTCATCCTGATCCCCGTCCTCCTGTACGTGCTTAAGATTCCGCTGCGGGTCGCCCTCGGAAGCACCCTCGCGATCGGGCTCTTTTCGTCATCGGCGGGGCTTGTGGGCAAGCTCGCGACGGGCCAGGTCCCGTTCCAACTGGCGATCCCCCTCCTCGTCGGCGCTATTCCCGCGGCGCGATGGGGCAGCATCATGGGAAAAAAGACGAACACGCGGTTCCTGAGATGGCTGCTCGCGGCCTTGATCCTCGCAACGGCCGTCAAGGTGTGGGCCAGTTTGCTGTAGGGGGCGTTGCATGCGCAAACCCCGTCAATTCCATTGACAAAAACCATGCATCAACCTTACACTCACGCTCTGGCAACAAGCGCGGCACAGCTATCCGCGCTCGGCTGTGAATCCCGCGACTTGCAGCCGGGGATGATGCGCCGTAAACCGAGGGAAGTCGTGTCATGAGAGGGGGTCTCCTGGCTCCTGGGGGAGGGGCGTCTGTCCTGCAGGGACCTTTCCCTGAACCGGTGCGGGGTTGGCAATGAAGGATTACCGATATATAAGAATACTCGTTGCAGACGATACCGAACCGGTACGCAGTTCGGTGATCTCCATCCTCAGGGAGATGGGTTTCTCCAACATATCCGAGGCCAAAGACGGCGTTGAGGCGCTGGCCGAACTCAAGCGGAGACGGTATGATCTCCTGCTCTGCGACCGGAACATGCCCAAATTGGACGGCGTGAGCCTGATCAGAATCATGCGGAGCGACGTTGACTTGAAGGACCTGGTAATTTTCATGCTGACCGCCGACGCGGAAAAGGGGCATGTTATCGAAGCGAAGGCGCTCGGCGTCAATGATTATATCGTCAAACCCTTTACCGCAGATATCGTCACGAGCAAGATAGAGAGCGTTTTTGGAAAGAATCAGGAGAGCAAGGGGCCGCTCTCCTGATTCCCTTTCGTCGACGCCGTAGAGGAACAGGCAGTAGTCAGGTCATCAGTTTATTCTGAGAGGTGCCTATGCAGATCGATGCGCGCGGAAAAGCATGCCCCATGCCGGTCATGATGGCCGAGGAGGCCCTGGCGAAGGTCTCCGAGGGTATCGTCGAGGTCGTCGTCGACAATGAGGAGTCGGCGCTCAATGTCGCCGGGTTCGCGGCGCAGAAGGGCATGTTCGCCGAAACGCGGAAAGAGGGGAAGGACTGGTTCGTGAAGGTCGTGAAGGGCTACGCCTGCAAGACCGGTTCGCAGCCGCGGGACGTGCACGCGGCGTTAACGACTGCGAACGAACGAGCGCAGGGTGTCCGGAGTCCGGAATTTCAGGAAAAGAAGAAAATCCTCTTGCTGATCATCGGGACCGACAGCCTGGGCAAGGACGAGGATCTGGGCAGCAAGCTCATGAAGGGTTTCTTCGATACCATGAAGGTCAATCAGCAACTGCCGCACACGATCTTCTTCCTGAACGCCGGCGTGAAGCTCACGACCGTGAACGAGGAGGTCATCGGCGTACTGAAGGAGATCGAGGGCATGGGCGTCGAGATCTACTCCTGCGGAACCTGTCTCAAGCACTATGACCTGGAATCCCGGCTCGCTGTCGGCAAGCGGGGCACGACGAACCATATCGTGGAGGGCATGCAGGACTTCGACAAGGTGGTGTGGGTGTAGGGGATTAGAATTAAGGGTGAGGAATGAGGAAGTAGGAGTGAACAGGCAGGGGGCTACAATCAGGAATGGGGAATCAGGAGTTACTATTCTTAATTCCTCATTGATCATTGATTCTTTCACAGGCTTTTCTTCCGGGCTTTGAGCTTGCCGCCTGAACGGCCGGAGGGATTGTCAGTGAGGACGAGGGATCCGTCCTCGCTGTAACCCATGTAGATGGTACAGCCCGTGGCGAAGCTCCGGGCTGTACCGCCGTTGTAGATCTTCATGATCCGCTGGACGTAGCTCTGCGTCTCCTTGAAGGGCGGTATGGTGCCCCATTTCCTGACCGCCGTCTCCCCCGAATTGTACGCCGCGAGGGCGAGCGAGAGATTCCCCTCGTACCGGTCGATCAGGTACCTGAGGTACTTGACCCCTCCATCGATGTTCTCCGCCGGGTTGAACGTGTTCCTGACGTTCATGTTCACGGCGGTCTCCGGCATCAACTGCATGAGGCCCATTGCTCCCTTGTTCGAGGTTGCGTAGGGATTGAAGTCAGACTCCACCTTGACGATGGCATGGACCAGCGAGGGGTCGACTCCGTGGCGCTCGCAGGCGCTGTTGATGATGTCGAGGTACACGCTCGGAATGTTCGATGACGATAGGTGGCTTGGCGTCGGCTTCCCTGCAGGGGCCTGTGTGGTGGCCGGGCCTGCCTGCGCCGGCTCGGACCGCACGCGCTTGTGCTTCCTGCCGTCGCCGTTCACGTTCGTGAAATTGAGAACGCCGTTTTCGTCGGTATACTGGAAAATGTCGGCCCGGGCCTGGGCCAGGGGCAGGCAGGCGATGAGCGCAGCAGCAGCTGCAATAAGGGTGGTCCGTCGCTTCATATATTGTTCTGTTATTGTTCTGTGCGCCCGGATGCGACGCGGCGAAACTAAAACTATCTTATTATAACTGAATAAAAAAGACCTTGTCAACAAGCGACTTCGGAGCGGCCCAGGATTCCTGAACATATTCGCAGCATGTCTATGAAAACAAATAAATATGCATTGACTAAAATATACTGTTTTACTACCATCATAGTTGTTTTAAAGTCATCGGTACAGGGGGAAATAAATCACGAAGCGCTATGGTGCCATCCTTTTCGCAGTTATCTTCCTTCTCCAGGCGGGATTTGCCGGCGCGGCTGCGAAGAAGGCTCCCGGCCGGGAAAAGCCGGCTGCTGACGGGCAGCCGCCGGTCGTGAACATCGGTTCGAGCCTGAACCCCGCAAATACGGCCTGATCAACAATGCCAACCCGTGATCTCGGCGGAATACGTCGACGACGGAATCGGCGTCAGCACGACCGACACGGGCTCTTCGTCGACGGACGGGACGTGTCGGCAGCCGCGCAGGCCGCCGCGAACAAGATCACCTACACGCCGTCGGCCCCGCTGCCGACGGAGGCCGCAGGATCAAACTGAACGTAGTCGACAAGGCGGGCAACGCTTTCGAGATGAACTGGTCTTTCACGATCCACACCCAGCCGCCGGAGATCACGATCGCCTCGCACAAGCCGAACCAGTTCATCAACAAGTCACCGATCATGACCGCCGGCACGATCTCCAGCGCGCCGTCGGCGGTCATGAACATGTTCCTCGATACGAAGCAGCCTAAGATCCTGTGATTTGGCATAATTTACTTGACATCGGAGAGCATGTCGTTTAATATGCATTTCTCATCGCGGGGTGGAGCAGTCCGGTAGCTCGTCGGGCTCATAACCCGAAGGTCGTCGGTTCAAATCCGGCCCCCGCTACCAATCAACTCAAGGGGTTACAGCAATTGCTGTAGCCCCTTTTCTTTGCTCTGTGATAAAAATGTGATAATTTTTATCCAGAGTCTCAACGCCATCCCG
>DATIZR010000085.1 GCA_035516965.1 Nitrospirota bacterium | reverse complement strand
TTGAGCCCGTAGTCGGCCTCAAGGAACTTCAGGACCCGCTCCCAGTCCCCGGTCGTCATGTCGTGGAGCGTTGGAGGAGTAAGCTCGACGTTGTATTTTTTCACGGCCGGATCGAGCGTGATCGTGAGTTCCTTGGCCGCTTTTCTGACTACCTGCTTCCCCGCGCGGGAACGCTCGGGCACAAAGATCTTCAAGTCGCCCCGGATCTCGCTCTGGCAAGCCAGTCTGATACCCGGCCCGTCCAGGGGTTTGATATGCTTCAGCTCGTCGGCCGACGGCACGGGAGGGGAGATGTGAGACATGCTCGAATCGATATTGTCCTTCTCGAAGTAGCCTTCCTCGATGCGAACCTTGCACTTTCCGCAGACCTTCTTGTTGCCGCAGAGCGCTTCGATATCAACGCCCAGGGCCTGGGCTGCCTCGAGGATGGTCTTGCCCTCCTCGATCTCGCCGCGCCTGCCCGCGGGCTGAAATATGACCTTGTGTTTTTTAATCATGCACTTCCTCCAAAGAATAATGATCTGAGAGTCCCACTACGGAGACACGCCCTGCTCTCGTTTATGGCTGCGCTTTCGCAAGAGCAGGCACACCCCGCGTTCTCGGTTCCCCACGACTGCATTCGCGCGCTCTCACTCGTAAGCGCCGGGTGCGGGCTGAGTCACGGAGAGAAGCGAAAGGATAAGAGCTCCGGCAACGTTGAGAAGCATTGCAGGTACGTAACTTAGATTTCACGTCAGAACTTAGTAATGATCTCCTCGTGCAGCCGTGACACCGTTGGTAATTATTTTTTCCCCGCTTTCGTCTTTCCTGCCATAGGGGCATATGTTGATGCAGAGTCCGCAGTTCGGCTTTCCCTCGGTCAGCCGTTTGGTTTTTTTATGGCTCCTGCAGACGCTGAGCCTGACCAGTTCAACGAAAGGCGAGGACCGGGACCATTCCAATCCCGTGATCGCCTTCGATGGGCAGTACTGCACGCACAAAACGCAGTCGCCGCAGAGGCTGTGCTCCATGGGTGCGTCAGGTTCTAACGAAGCGTCCGTCAATACCGTGACCAGCGACAGTCGGGGCCCGAAGTCCGGACTGATCAGGAGTCCGTTCTTCCCGACCCAGCCGATGCCGCAGGATGTTGCCGCCATCTTGTGGTTGAACAGCGAATAGAGCTTCGAAATGAAAGTCCCTTTTCTCCGGTCCGAGTCCGGCGGGATGG
Source organism: Nitrospirota bacterium (assembly GCA_035516965.1). Lineage (NCBI taxonomy): Bacteria > Pseudomonadati > Nitrospirota > Nitrospirota bacterium. The sequence goes on along the minus strand of DATIZR010000085.1, from coordinate 13,523 downwards.
CCAGCGTCCGGAACCCCCGGGATTTCAGGAACCGGACGGCGCGCTTCTGGAGCTTCACGAGGAGCGCAAGTGTGTCCTCGTTCAGCCTGCGGTCAACGCCGATGGACACAGCCCTGTCGAGATGGGCGATCTCACCGCTCATATGGCCTTTGAGACAGGCGAACCCGACCACGGCGGCACCGTGGTCGAGCAGCTCATTTCTGAGCAGTTTTTTCATTTCTTTTTCTTTGCTTCGACCTCATCTTTCATCTTCTTGAGAGATTCGACCATGTTGATCGCGTCCTTCAAGGCATTGGTCGCGTCCTTGGCATAGCCGTCGGCGCCGTACTTGTCGGCTACATCCTGGGAAACGGGAGCGCCGCCGATCATGATCTTGACATTGGGGTTCTTTGTCCGGATGTCGTCGATCACCTTTTTCATTCCCGTCATGGTCGTGGTCATCATGGCCGAGAGACAAACGAGGTCCGAGTCGGTCCGGAGCTGCTCGGCCACGAACTTGTCGAGGGGCACGTCGCGTCCGAGGTCGTAGACCGTGAAGCCGGCCACGTCAAACATCATCTTCACGATGTTCTTGCCGATGTCGTGAACGTCGCCTTCCACCGTCCCGATCACAACCGACCCCTTGACGCCGAGATCGAGCTGGGTCACATGGGGCTTCAAGATGTCCAAGCCTGCATACAGCGCGTCGGCGCACATAAGGAGCTCGGGTACGAAATACTCCTGGGACTCAAACATGCGCCCCACCTCGACCATTCCGGAGACCAGACCGTTGAAGATGGCGTCATTGGCATCCAGGCCCTCGGCGAGAGCTTCATTGGACGCCTCTTTGGCCGTGTCCTCGTCGTATGCAATCACAGCGCTCCGTAATTTTGCCAACAGCTCTTGCTTCTTTTCTGCGGTTACCATAGGACTACCTCCTATACTTTCTGACTTCGTCCATCATAGTTTTTATATTCTCGGCCGGAACCGTGGGCCAGATGTCGCACCCGGGCCAGACCGCGCTCACGCCGTCGTCCATGCATTTCTTGATCGTCTTGCGCACCAGGTCCGGCGTTCCCGCCACCAGCACATTGTAGGGATCGTAGTTCCCGAACACGAGCGCCTTGGGGCCGAGTATCTTGCGCGTCTCGGCGATGTCATTCTTCTGGTCCACGCTTATCGCCTTCGCCCCGCTCTCGACCATGAAGGGAACGATATCGTTCGTCTTGCCGCAGATGTGGAGCGCGGTCGGTACGGTGATCTTTGCAATGATCTTCTTGAGGTAGGGCAAAATGAGGCTCTTGAACACGCGGGGGGAGAGCACATCCGAAGTCGCGCCCATCTCCCGGACGGTGATGTAGTCCACGCCGGCCTTTTCGTACTGGCCCGCGACCTGGATGATGACGTCCGACAGCTGGTCGAGCAATTTACCGATCTTGTCGGGCTTTTTGAAGGACAGCTTCAGAAGGTCGTTCAGCTCCATGACCTGCCCCGCGAGCGTGAAGGGCCCCAGGACGTAGGAACCCACGGCGGCCTCGGTCCCGATGTCCTTCTTGAGCATTTTGATCGCTTCCACCATGAGCGGGACTCTGCCGCGCGTGGTGATGTCGGAGGGGATGGAGATCTCCATCTCGGCCTCGTTGTGTATCAGCTTCTTCTTGATCGTGGGGTAGAGTAGGTCCTCGGAATGAGCGTAGACGTTGATCTCGCACCCCATGGCCTCGGCCTCGATGCAGAGATCGAAAGGAGCGACCGCACTCTCGAACCCGAACAGCTTGTACGTCGTGGCCGCCGCCGCGGCCATCATCTTCGCGTCAAGGTGCGTGGCCGCGAACTTCTGGTTGAGCGACTTCAACCCCTCGGTGGTCACGTTGCCCATGCCGCTGAAGCACGGCGGCCGGTCCACTGCCTCGCCGGCAAACAGCTTTAACACCCGTTCTCTTGCATTCATTGTCGTCATGCATCCTCCTTACAGTTTCAAAGTCAGTCCGAAATTGCAGAATTTCATTTTAACCCCGGAGTCACACCACGGCACTCGCGCGTTCGCACTCGTAAGCACCGGGTGCAGGCGGAGGCACGGAGAAAAACGAAGGTTCAGGCCGCTCACTTTTATAACGGGAGTTCAGCCTCATCTTTTAATGCTTTTCTCCCTGTCTCTGTGTATCCGTGGTGAAGAAGATTATTTTCTTGCTGCTCCCGCGGTCAGTTTTCCCAGGAATTCCGAAAAGTACTTCTTGATCGGGAGATTGGGATTGTCCGAGATCTTTTGCGTTTCGTCATAGACCAGTGTGGAAAGCAGGACGTGCGCTGCTGCCACTGCCGGGATGATCCGCGGCATCGTTACGATGGGGCCGCAGAAATTGAAATCGCTCCACAGCGCCGAAGCCATGCCCTGAATCACGGCGTCCATGGCCTTGAACCCGTCGAGGCTCCAGATGGTCTTCGCCTCCTTCCACATGTGCGTACCGTTCGAATAGGCTCCGCCGCAGGGGAGGCCGAGCTTTTCCTTGATCATCCGGTTTGCGACGAGCGAGAACGACGTTGCGGGCAGATTCATGACCGAGGTGTCGACGATGACGGTCTCGAAGCTGTTCGCGCCCTGGGCGAGGATCGTTTCCAGGGACTTGAGCCGGCCGGCCGGCGACTGGTCGGCGTCGTCGAAGGCCTGTACCACGACATGCTTGATCCCGAGGTCTTTGAGCTTTTGGATCTGGCCCTTGATGTCCTTGTCCCAGGGCGTGATGCTGTTATAGAGGAACTTGTCCTGCAGTCCCAGTTTGGCTACATATTCCGTGGCCTGCGCGCGTTTTTCCGCGACCCACATGTCGATGCCGAAAGGCATGGTGGTCGTCTCGCGATAAAAGTCGATATAGATCTTCGCCTCTTCCGGCGAGTTAGCCACCATGGCCACCATGGACGGAATTCCGGTGGAGGCCGAAAGCTGCTCCATCGTTTTGATGAGATCCGCGGCCTTTGCGCGGTCGAAATTCCCTTTCCGGTCGGTCACGATCCGGTCCTTGTTGTGGAACATGGATGCGATCTGAAGCGGCGGGTTCTCGCCGGGCTGTCCCCCGACCTTGATCCCGGCGAGGTTGAAGACTTTCTGATCTTTTTTAAATTGAAACATCGGCAATCCCCTTTAATTGTTATGCGCGAAATCCGTCTCTGGACATAGTGGTGTCCACCACGGTGTGTCCCGCAACGCGGACCGGTGGATATCTCTTTGTTGCTTCCGGCTCGAAGCCGTGTTCCGTATGAGTCCGAAAAACGGGGGAGCCTTCGAACCGCTCCCCCGTCGATAGTATTGGGTTAGAATACACCGTGGTCGAATTTGGGTTGCGGCAGGTACTCCCACTTCTCGCCCTTCCGGAACTTGGCCTCGATATCGAGGACCTTCAGGGCATATTCGAAGGCGTAGGGGATGCCGGGTCCGCCGGGCACGAAGCCCCCGAGGATCATGCCGACCGAGGCAGCCTCGAAGATTTCGCCGGTGGTCGCACCCGCGTTGATCGCGGGTATCACATGGATGATGCAGCGCGGCGAACAATAGGCAACGCCGCCGGACATGAACATCAGCTCCTTGTGCTTGCGCGACAGGGCGCCGTCGCCGAAGATGCTGGCGTAGAAATCGGCAAAGGTCCTGCCCGGCTCCGGCGTCACGGTGTTGATGATCTGGAACATGCGTGGCACGAACCCGCACTGCTTCTTCATGTACTCATTGACTTCTTCCACGGTCATTTTCTTGTCTGCCATTTTTGTTACCTCCCCTTGTGTGGACGCTTTCTGCGCCCCGAAGAACAGTTTCTTCAATTCATCCAAAATACCCACGAAGGAAACCTCCTTTCGCTTCTTTCGCGAAACCGAACCGCATCACCTCCTTCTTTTACCCCGGTAGAGAAAACCGCCGGCTCAAATCGCTGGTCGATACTTCTCAACAGAGAGGAACAGTAGAAAGCCTCATACACGGGGCGATCAAGAACGTGTTCTCGAACGGGTTTACCGTTTCCACTCCAGCGCCACGTCGTGGAACTTCCGGAGATTCTCGTAGGGAATCGTCGGCGGGATGTCGCACCCGGGCACCAGGATGAACCCGCCGTCCGAACCAGCGACCTCGATGAGCTCGCGGCAGGCCTTCTCCACCCCCGCCACGTCCTGGTTGAGCAACACGTGCACCGGCGCGACGTTGCCCCCGTAGCTCATTTTTCCCTGCAGCGCCTCCTTGGCCTTGGCGATGTCCACTTTCTGGTCGAAGAAGATCGTGCTCGCCCCCGTGGGCGGGAACAGGTCCAGCCGGTCGCTGGTGTTCCCGCAGATGTGCAGGATCGAGTGCACGCCCTTGGCCTTGGCCCAGCCGGTGAGCTTCTTCAGTCCCGGCACCGCGAAGCGCTCCATCTGCTTCCTGTTGATCAGATCTCCCGAGGCGGTCGGATCGGCGATGCTGAGGCACTCGATGCCGTCCTTGACCAGCGGCTCGTAGAGATGGATCAGCAGGTCGGCGCAGAAATCGACCATCTTCTCGACGAATGCCGGCTTCTTGAAGGTCGCCTTCATGAACTGCTCTTCGCCGCAGAAGCGCGCCGCGAGGGTGAACGGCCCCCAGCAGGTCATTGTCACAAGGTAGGTGTCGCCGATCTTCTTCTTGACGCGCCGCGTCGCCTCGAGCACCGTCTGGACGACCGGCTCCTTGTGTACGTCGGCGATGTCGAGCTTCGCCAGGTCCTCCTCGGAGTTGATGAAGTGGGTGGTCATGTCGGGAGCGCCCATCTCGCGGTACTTCATCCCGACCCCGAAGGCCTTGCCGAGCGCCGAGGCGTGGAAGTTGTTAAAGCCTGAGCCGACGTAGACGACGTCGCTTCGGATTCGCGCCGCCTCCGCCACGCACATATCGGCCATCTTCTGCGGATCGTGGGCGAGCGCCTCGAAGGTCGTCCCGTAGTCCTTGATCGACCACATACCCGCACCGAAGAGGGTCACGGGAATCCGGTCGCCCTTGGAGCCCTCAAATGCCTTGAGTATTACTTCCTTTGGTTTCATAGCGTCTCCCTTCGTACCGAGTGGAATACCACCATCAGACCGCGATGCTGTGGATGGTTTGTTTGAATTTTTCGAGATCCAGGGGCATCCCGACCGTGGGCGAATCGTCCTGGTCGCCGCCCACGAACAGGATAGGCAGGTCGGGCGCAACGGCCTTGATGATCTGCACTGCATCCTCCGCGGAAAGACCAAAGGGCTCCGAATCAACGATGATGAAGTCGTACCGGCTGCGCATGACCATCTGGACCGCGCGGGCAGGGTGTTCGATGATGTCCACCCTATACCCCTCGTCTCTCAGGGGCCCGTAGAGGCTTTTGATCAGGATGGGATTGGAGGAGCAGAGAATGATGTCTTTCATAACAGCAGAAATAGTTGCAACTGCAATGCCAGGAAGCAAAGGGACGGGTTAAGAAGAAGGCAGATGCTTTTGCCGTCGTTTTTCGCCCCAACGCGGTAAGCGGCTTTGGATGTTCAAGTCTGATGCCTTGGAATCAACGGAAATTGCAGGCATTTTTTTCTGTCATCCCACAGATATCTTTCAGGAATTGAATCGGCAGACAGGAGCAAGCACAGCAACAGCAGCGGAAAAGTTTTAAAGCTGTGGATTAGGATTATCTCCAGTAACAGAGTAGTTGAAAAATTCCCCAGCCTGCGAGGTATATTGCCTCACATTCCTGAAGCAGCACAGTATTTTTTGAATGGTCATTCCTGCGACTTTATTCCGACTGCATTCACTATTTCGCTCACCGAGTCGGACCGGTTCATGGTGTAAAAGTGGAGATAATTCACGCCGTGCCTCACCAGATCCTCGCACTGTCTGACGGCGAATTCCACGCCCAGTTTTCGTATCTCCTCGGGCATGTCCATCACGGGTTCCATCCTGTCCAGAATATCCCTCGGCACCGTTGTATTGCAGAAGCTAGCGAACTCCGTGACCTTTTTGCAGTCCACGATCGGCATGATGCCGGGCAGGATCGGTATGGTGATCCCCTGCTTCGCGGCACGGTCCTGAAAGTCGTAGTAGTAGCGATTGTCGAAGAACATCTGAGTGATGGCAAAGTCCGCGCCGGCATCGATCTTTTCCTTCGTATATTCCATGTCCTTCTCGATGTTCGGCGACTGAGGGTGTCCTTCGGGGTAGACAGCCACTGCAATGGAGAAAGAGCCGGTTTTGTTGATGAAATCCACGAGGTCCCGGCCGTACCTGAACTCGCCCTTTGTCGGGTCGAAGTCGGGAACGCTCTTCGGCTCGTCGCCCCGCAGGGCGAGGATGTTGTCGATCCCCCGTGCCTCGTACTCCTCCAGGAGCGCGCGCAGAGAAGTCTTCGTTGCGCCGATGCCGGTGAGGTGCGACATCACCGGAAGGTCTGTTTCCTCCTTGATCCATGTGAGGGTATTGAGCGTCCTATCCCGTGTGGTGCCGCCTGCCCCGTAGGTCACGGAAACATACAGGGGATCATAGGCCCTGAGCCTGTTGACCACCTTCATAAAGGCATTTTTTCCCTCTGCGGATTTAGGCGGGAAAAATTCCAGGGCGAAGCCGCGTTCGTTCTTTCGGAGGATATCCTTGATCTTCATGGCGGCCTCCTTTCATCATATTATCCCTCTTTCGGGGACGAATGTCGCCACCCTGAACTTGCGATTTCTGCCCGTGGCATCGTCATTGCAAGATCCAAGATATTTGAGGCAAGAAGAACCGTTCACCGCGAAGACGCCAGGGACGCAGAAAGAAGCTGAGGAAGTATTTTTCCACAGACTGCACAGATTGACGCAGACCAAGTCTTTAAAGACAGGATTCAGGGCTGGTTTTAAAATCTGTGTAAACTGCTTACGGATTTTAACTTTCCCTGTATCTCTGTGATTAACATGCTTCAGGTTCGATCGGTTCACGATGAGGTTGATCGCATGAAAACAACGGTAGTGTGCGGACTCCTGGGCGCGGGAAAGACCACGTTCATAAGGAACTTCGTGAAAAGGGGAGGCGGGAAGACCGTCGTACTGGTAAATGACTTCGGCGCGGCCGGCATCGACGGGGAGATCTTCTCCGCAGGCGGCATCGAGACCATTGAACTGCCGAGCGGGTGCGTGTGCTGCACGCTCAAGTTCGACCTTATCACGACGATCCAGAAGATCATGCGGGAGTTCTCCCCGGAGCATCTGGTGATCGAGCCCTCCGGCGTGGCTTCCGCCTCGGGGGTGCTCGAGGCGGTCTCGAGCGCGGGAATCGGCAGCGCAACCGTGATCGGCATCATCGATGCCACGGAGTTCACCGAGCTCTATGATTCGGGCATGTACGGCAGCTTCTTCGAGGACCAGATCTCGAACGCCGACATAATCCTGGTGAACAAGACCGACCTCGCCCCGGAAGAGCAGATAGTCGAAGCCATGGACCGCATCGAGGCCATCAACCCCCGGGCAATACAGTTCAGGACAGCGAATGCTCTCGTCCCGGTCCCCCTGGTTGATCCTCTTTTCGCGGGGGAGCGGGCGGCGGGGAAGGGAATGAAAAGCAGGGCCGTCGGAGGCCCGCAGGAGCATTTTCATTTTGACACCCTGTCGTTCAGGCTGAACGGCGAAACCACGCTTGCTCATTTTTCAGACTTTTTTGCCGATCTTGCACAAGGGCGGTACGGCGACGTGGCGAGGGCAAAGGCCCTGATCCGTTCGGAAGAAGGTCCCTATCGTTTTGACAGCGTGTTCGGCAGGGTAGATAGGATACGCTTTGAACAGGACATCAAGGAAAGCAGGCTGGTGGTCATTGGCGAAGGGCTGGACAAACAGGCGATAGAGAAAACGCTGCCAAGAGGTCTGTGTGAAGGTACGCAGAAGACGGCGTCGCGGGGGTCTAAGACGTGCACTGATGACTATGGCTCGGATTCGAACTTGTAGCCGACGCCATATACAGACTGGATGAGCTTCGTTTCCGGGTCGACAGCTTCAAGTTTCCTCCGCAATTTTTTTATATGGCCGTCGATCGTGCGGTCGCTTACGAATCGGTCGTCGGGGTAAATTTTTTCCATGAGTTGCTGGCGGTTATATATCCGCCCCGGGTTGATGACGAGGACCTGCAGCAACTTGAATTCCACGGCCGTGAGGCCCAGGTCCTGCCCCCGAAGCGCGGCCCGGTAGCGATGTTCATCCAGAACGAGTCCGTGCGCCTGAAAGGTCTTTCCGTCGTGAGCCCGCCTGAGGACTGCTTTGACCCGCGCAACGACCTCGCGCGGGCTGAAAGGCTTGCAGATGTAGTCGTCGGCCCCGAGTTCAAGCCCGAGTAAGCGGTCGATCTCCTCAACCTTCGCCGTCACCATGATGACCGGGACCCGGGAGAAGGTCCGGACTTCCCGGCAGATATCCATCCCGTCGCGTCCCGGCAGCATCAGGTCGAGGAGCACGAGATCCGGCTTGTGCTCCCTGATCCAGGGCACCGCCTCGGTTCCGTTCGACAGCGAAAATGGCTCGAACCCGGAGGTCTTCAGGTAGTCGACGAGCAGGTTCGCCAGCTTCGCCTCGTCCTCAACAATGAGAATCTTCCCGTTCATGCGCTCCTTACAATGATCGGGAACGTGACCCTGATCAGTAACCCGCCCAGCGGAGAGGGATGGGCGGAGATCGTTCCCTCATGGGCTTCAACGATCTTTTTGCTGATTGCCAGGCCAAGCCCCGCCCCGCCTGAAGTCCGGCTTCGAGACCCTTCCACACGGTAGAGACGCTCGAACAATCTGTCCAACTCTTCCTTCGGCACGCCCGGCGTAGAATCCTGGAATACAATACTGACCTGCCCCTCAGGGAACGCAAGGCCGATCACGAGATCTCCTCCCGGGTCAGTGTATCTCAGGGAATTTTCGAGCATGTTCGTGAAAAGCTGGTTCAGCCGCTCCCTGTCGGCGAACACCATGATCCCGCACTCCCGGGATATATCCTCGGTGACCTTGATCCCCTTCCGGCCGAACTCCGTTCGATAGGACTCCAGGGAGTCCCTGAGCACCCGGGCGAGATCAAGATTCTCCTTCCGGTAGGTCAGGGCGCCGATATCGGACAGGGAAAGCTGGTAGAGGTCATCCACGAGACGGTTCAGGCGCATCGCCTCTGCGTGAAGCGATTGGATCGCTTCCGGAGTGACCGTACGGATCCCGTCCAGGAGCGCCTCAAGTTCGCCCCGCAGCACGGCAACGGGTGTCCGCAGTTCATGGGAGATGTCGGCAACCCATTGACGCCGCGCCTGTTCATTCTTCTCAAGGGTCAGCGCCAGAGTGTTAAAGTCACGGGCAAGCTGCCCCAACTCATCCAGAGAACCGACCGGAACGCGGACCGAATAATTTCCGGAAGCAAGATCACCGGTTGCCGCGGTCATGGCCCTGATCGGACGTACCAGACGCTTTGCCAGCGGGAGCGAAAATATCATGACCGCCAGGACCATCCCGCCTGCAGCAAGGATGAGAGCTGATTTCTGCTGTTTGAGAAACTGAAGCTGGTGGGGGTTAAGAAATTGTTTTGGAGGCAGGAACCCTATATAGCCCACGGTCTTCCCGTTCTGGATAACGGGTCTGAAGTCCGCCCCTTCCGCCTCCTCGATCTTCCCGAAGACCGGCTTTCGCTCTGCGTCCAGAACGATAAAGGGCCATCGTGAACGGCGACCACGCCTCGGGCCCTGCGGCAGGGGCGGCATCTCCTTGCCATCTTCAATTATTTTCGATGGAGCATCTGCTGCATCGTCAGACCTCACACTCATGAGGCTTCCTATCCAGAGTCTCGGGTTGTCTCTCAGGAAATCCCAGTTCCCGTGCTCGCTATAGGCCTCTTCCAGATTGCCGGCCATCTGCTCCAGTCTGCTCTGGTCCAGGGTTTTGAGGTACTGATAAAAACCCTGGTCGATATTCCAGCGCATGATCAAAAACAGGGAAAGGATCGCCAGGCCCGTGGCGGCCAGGATGGAGAGAAACAGCCGGTAGGTAATGCCGATTTTCATCGTGTCTTATACCTCGCAATAGTTCGCCCACTTGAATTGTAATGCATTGTGACCCATGGTCAAGGGGAAAAAACAGTACGGATGCATTTTCTCAATTCCTTCATATTTGTGCCATATTTGGTTGTTAATGTATGGCCAGGAAAACGGCAGTACCGAATGCCGAACTTAAAAGGAGGTTTCTATGAAAAGGATTTTAGCGGGTCTATTGTTAGGCTTTGTTGTTCTGGTTATCGCCTCACATGATGCTTCTGCGCAGACATGCGGTTGCTCGGACGGCTCGGGGAAAAGTTTCCGGGGAGAGGGCACGCCCATGATATCGCCGATGCGGCATGAAGGCATGCCCATGATGAGGAGAGAGCATCATCATATGTGGAGAACTCTCATGAGTCTCGGTCTTGATGAAAAGCAGAAGGAGGCTGTAAGGGAGATCAAGAGCAGGGTGATGAAAGATACCGTCAGGAAGAGGGCCGATCTCGAAGTGGCCAGGATCGATTTGAGGGATCTTCTTCGTAAGGACCAGGTGGATATGACCGCGGTGGAAGCAACGCTTGCAAAAATGGCGTCGCTCCAAACGGACATCCGCCTCTCCCACATTAAGGCCAGTCAGGAGATCAAGACAAAACTGACGCCGGAGCAGAGGAAAAAATTCAAGGAGATGCTTGAAATGGGCCCCGGGACCGAAAGAATGAAGCATGACGGCAGGCGAATGACTCCACCGGCCGAGAAGAAAGAAGGGGCGCTGCAGGGTAAGGAGCAAGAGCACTCCTGACGCTGCAAGATGAGGCAGGCTTCAACAAGGTGTTTGGATCGCATCGTGCCCTGTGCACATTCAGGGTGCCGATAGTATGTCGGCACCTCTTTTTTTTAATATGTTGAGAAGGGACGGGTGATGGATGTGAATATCTTTTACCTTGATTACGCGGTTCTTCTGATCGCTTTTCTTGTCGTGGCGTATGACCTGCTCAAGGCCCCGGACGACGAGAATCGAAATGTCGGTCGCAGGAGATGAAAGTCTTAGGACGGTTTTCTCAGGGAGATGATATCCCGGATAAGGGCGCAGCGTCACGCGGACATCTAAAAGAGCAGGCTTTGTAATGAAGAGAATACATCGAGTAGGCCGTGTTGACTGATCTGGAACAGAGTTAGGCGTGGGTAAACGGGCAGGCAGAGGAGACGGCATAATTACCTTTGCCTGCCTGTTTGCTCCCTCCTGATCTTAAGCTATTAAATCAATATTGCCGACGTTGATCTGGGGCTGTGCTGAGTACTGACTGGCGGCATTAGCGACGGAAGACACGGTCGTACCTGTATTGCTTTTTGGATCGGAGTTGGAATTAGCCACCTTGTGATGGTGATGGTGGTGATGGCCTTGCGCTCCCTGGGTCAGACCGGCCAGATCATTCTTGAACTGATTCATGGCCTTCTGCAGGGCATCTTGTGACAGGGTGACCTGGTCCTGGCTCCCCGAATTCTTCGCATCCTCAACAGCCTTGATGTCATTCTGTAGATTCTTAAAGTCATCGGTCAAAGTGCTCAAGTATTGAGTACTGCCGGTGCTGCCGATTGATTGAACGGACATTGTTATCACCTCCTTTCTGTTGTTAGTTGTAGAGCATGAAGCAAATTCTATGCCGACAAGGGAAGGCTTGAAAACCTTTGATAATGATCACAACGGTCACGTCGCTATCGATAGTGATCGGACCGTCGCGGGAAAATATTTCACGATCCGGGGTCAAGGGGGAAATATTTTCCTTGCTTTCGACCACGGACCAATGAGAAAAAAAGGAATTTTCCGCAAACCAGGAGGAATGACGTGAGTAGCGGAGAGGTGCTTGTCATCGACGATGACAAATCAACGAGAGATAGTCTCCGGATCTTTTTAGAATTTGAGGGATATATCGTCAGTACCTGCGAGAGTGGTGCAGCCGCTCTCGATCTGATACGAAAAAAGCACTTTGAAATACTCCTGATCGACTATCGCATGCCGGAGATGAATGGTGATGAGTTAACCAGGTGGCTTCGTCCTCTCTGTCCCGAGGCATTTATCCTCGGCATCAGCATCGAATCGAACGAGCAGGCTTTCTTACGGGCGGGTGCAGATGCCTTTCTCGGCAAGCGCGAATTGGTTCAAAAACTGATTCCACTTTTAAAGGATCGAACACAAGGTTAGAAGTGTCATCGCTATCGCTTCTCGCAATCGGTTATAGAGCGGCTATAGCCAGGAGGAGGAACAGGATATGAAGAAATTCACGGTATATGCGCTCATCTTGATTTCTTTTTCGGCGCTCTTCGCTCTGGTAACGGTGTCCGTGTATGGACAACAGGGCTTCGGACGCTTCGGCGGGAGAGGGGGATCGCGGGGAGAAGGAAAGCAGAGCTACGATCCATCCAGGGCTGAGGTCGTGAGCGGTGAGGTCTCTTCGGTGAAAGATATTGAGACAAAGAACGGCAAGATGAGCGGTGCCGGGCTCGAACTCATCACATCCGGCGGGCAGCTTCTCGTTTTTCTTGGCCCCCATGTATATGTTGACTTACAGAATATCCGGATCAGTGTGGGCGATAAAGTTGATATTAAGGGCGTCAAGACCGCGGCAGACGGGCAAGCCTTGTTTATTGCCGGCGAGGTGAGAAAGGGCGATGAAGTGTTAAAGCTCCGCGATGACAAGGGCGTGCCTCTTTGGGCCGGCAATAAACAACAGGGAGGCAGGTAGTGCGAATATAACATTGAACAAAAAAAGGTCTATAAATATGGTATGAATATTCGTGAAAATCTCCAAAAGGCCGTGAAGTCATTCTCCGTAGAAGTCCTTGCGATGTGGCTCGCATCCCGGGATCGGTGCGTCCGCTGGTATGTGAAGCTGATCCTTTTGTTTGCCATCGCCTACGTGGTGTCGCCGTACGACTTGATCAACGATAGGGTGCCGTTCTGGGGTCAAGTCGACGACATCGTTGTTCTCAGGATCAGTTATGTGATCTGCAGAAAGATCATCGACCCCGTTATCCTTGACGACTGCAGGGAGCGGGCAACCAGATTTCTCGATGCCGGCACAGCCAACAAGCTTCGCTTTATCGCAGCTTTGATCCTGGTCTGGGGCTTTGTGATCTTCTTGATCGCCAAGTACCTGGTGCACAAAATAGGGAAATTATAATTTATTAATCTGTGGCTGGCAGGTTCATGATTCAACGAGACTGCTGACAATGACTAAAGATAAGGACGGGATCCTCAAATGACTAAGAATGAAAATAATAAACATAATATGTCCAATCATATATTGCCAACATCTTCAAACTTGCTAGGGCTATGTTTTGTGATCCTCAGCTTTATAAAATTATCGAAAGTAGCAAATGAGACCATCATCGATGAGATATCCGCGGTAGCGATAGTTCTTTTCTTTGCCTCTAGTCGTAAGCTTCCCTAAAAAAGAGACATGCTAAAAGTAGAGCTTTCTGGCATTATATGGACGCCAGGAGGTTCTCATGAAAAGCTCGAGATTCACCGAAACACAGATCATCGCGATCCTCAAAGAAGCAGATGCCGGGGTGC
>DATIZR010000084.1 GCA_035516965.1 Nitrospirota bacterium | reverse complement strand
CATTTGAAATGGAACGAACGTCTGCCGAAGCCCTGGCTATTTTTGATTCGTCGATCTCCTTGAAGATCAGGGGAACAAGTATACCGGCGAGCACGGCAATGATGCCTGCGACTACGATCACTTCGATGAGCGTGAAACCTTTTTGATTGTGGAGCCTCATACTCCCTCCTGTTTTTCTCTCGTTTCCAGTCACTTACTTAATTTCCTACGGCCGCTGCACTACTCTTATCGTCATATCATGGCGGAACTTTAATATATTATTTAGCGACTGTTTCGTTGCAAGATGCGATTTCAGCGAGCTGCCACGGGTACTGGACTTCTGCAGAGAGTGGGACATCACTAACCGTTGTTGCCGGAGAACGAGATTCCGACTGTCGGTTTCCCCGCGAAGTTCGTCTCCATTTCCGCGATTATCCCAAGGTCATCGACCGATGCGGTCTGCGCGATCACGACCTTGACCCGATACCGCCGGAGAAGCTTGGGGGCATGAGCATCGGGGCGGTGTTGGGCGCGACCAGGGACAGGGCGACAGCCTGCCGTTTGAGCGTATCGAGGATGGTGAGGCAGGAAGAGCTGAGGCTTCAGGGTTCCCGTTATCTGCAGGCCTAGGATCTTGCCGCATGCAATTTCGTCTGCAATTCTGCAGTAATCGGAGACCGGGACGGACGGAGACGGGCCGATGTCCCAGTAAAGCCTGATAGACGACGAGAGCTCTTGCAGGTTTATGATTGCCCGTAGTGGGGCGCGAGTGCCCGTGCGCTGCAGCCGCCCACGCAGTCTCTGTAACTGTTGCAGGAGGCACACTTACCCGTCGGCGTCCTGTTCCGCAGCTTGTCCAGAACCGTCGAATGGTACCAGGCCACTTCAGGTCATCTTTGATGTGATGCTCCCGATCACGATCGGGATGAAACCGCAGGACGTGATATCGCAGTTCGACTTGATGCTGAGCGAAGCTTGCAGCAGACGCTCCCTTCAACGAGAGCGTCCGTCTAGGATGCGTTGATCTTAGATCGCCTCTTGTCAAGAGAACCACAGGAAGGAGCAGTGTCCATTCACACGCCTGATGCCACTGTTCAATGATTGACAATCCCGTCGTGGACTTGGTCATTTCAAGATCAATTTAAAAAAGCGGTTCATGATCGCGCCTGCCGCGGCACCGAGCACTGCGCCGAATCCGGCCAGGAATCCCATCACGACGGTCAGGACCAGCGTAACCGCAAAATAATTCCTCCCGCAGGAGGGCCCGAACATTTTTGTCACGTCCTTTGCTGCTGCATCGCGCCAGGTGCCCTGCAGTTTATCGGAAAAAAACACATCCATGCCGAGGGCGGTCCCGAGCGTGAAGGCAGCTCCGATGATTGCGCCAATGATGACCGCCTTCTTCAGTCCTCTATCGCTCATGGCTCTTCCTTTGCTCCGTGACCCCGCCCCTCACCCTGCGCTGCCGTTCCTGCCGCGGACGACCGCAGGGCGCGGCCCGCTGTATTCCAGCAACCTTATTGTTGGTCTTCGATGGTTTTCAGAATCGCACTAGGATTGTATCCGTTCACCAGAACTCCCCCGATGCGGGAAAGGGGAACGCCGCGTCCTCCGAGCTCCTTATAGGTCCTGTTCGCTGCGCTGTCCTTTTCGATGTCGAACGTCTTATAGCGAATCCCCTTGCTGTCGAGAAATGTCGTTAGCTTCTTGCAGTATCCGCACCACGACGTCATGAAGACTTCGACCGTGCCGTCAAAGGGCTGTTTTCTTCGCTCGGGCCTGTCAGGGGAGATCGGGTCCCGCGGCCATTCGCTCCTGGCCGGACCGGGACGACCGACGATGCTCGCATCAGGAAGGGATGCGGCATTCGTTGCCTGATGCCGGTATTCGGGCGGCACCTGCGAAATGTCATTGACGAAGTGAACCGCGCCATCCCGGTCGGTGTAATGGCACTCTCCGGCAGAAGCACTGATGCCGGCAAGGAACACGGCCAGCGCCGAAGTCACGGCAAGAATTATTTTATTCATTCCGATCCCGCGCATGGCATCCTATTTTAGTATCTCCCCGGTCTTTCGCGACCACAGGAGCAGATCGAGATGGTCCATATCGATCCCGATCTCCGCGGCGAACTGCGCCAACCGCCTCTCGATCGCGAGGTATCTCGCCGGGGACGTAGGGCGCATTCCCCTGCTGATCACGCCCAGTTCGCGGAGACTGTTGACGATATGCTTGTCCAGGATGGCGTAGCCGGGAAAGCCGATGTTCCGGAGAAAGTGGCTCGCTTCCTTGTATCCCAGCCCTTTCACGGATTTGTTCTTCGCAAAAAAATCCCTCCGCGCCTGCGGGCAATCGAACGCTTCTATCAGCCGCGAGAGCTTCATCCCGCAGGCATCCCGGAGATATTCCCTGGTGGCGACTATGTACGAGGGCCTGATCCGCCAGAACCGGACGCGATGGGCCTTCGCGCGCTGCTGCAGCTCCCTTTCACTTCCGGTGAGGAGAATGTCCCTGAGCGCTTCGATGGTGCGCATTCCCATCTTCGCGCTGCTCCCGGCCGTCAGGATGCAGAAGCAGAGCTCCTCGAAGATGGCGCGGTCCCCTTTTTCATAGACGGCCTTGAACTCCGCGAGCCTTGCGGCGATTCGGGGCCGCTTCTTCCGGTAGTCCCCCGTGAGTTCAGCGATGAGCTCTTTTCCAGGCATGGTAGCCGCCTTTCAGGTTCGCGAGGTTCTTATAGCCCATGCCCATCAGGCGCTTGATGGCCCAGATGCTCTGGCTCCCGTTCCGGCAATAGACCACAAGTTCCTTGTCCTTCTTGAGCTTCTTGATCTTGTCGCCGATCTCGGACAGCGGGATGTGGACCGCACCGGGTATGTGCCCCTGTTCGTACTCCTTGTTTGTGCGCACGTCGAGAAGTACCATCCCCTTTTTCTGGTCAAGTTCGCGGGGTGTAACCTGTTTGATCCCCAGCCGGCTGAGAACGCCGAAGAGCTTCACGATCAGGAACAGGGCGAGGACGGAAAGCAGTATTGTTGATGCAGTATCCAATGGTATCCCCTTTCAGGCACGGGTAAGGTTCAGGTCTCGGCATTCGCGGTGACGGCCCCCGGACCGGCTATCCGGCACCGCACCCGGAAAACTCGTCCGGTGAACGAACGGCGGGCTATGCGCTCGGTACTTCTTCTGCCTTGACCGACACCGGCAGCTCGATCACGAACCGCGCTCCCCGGGGAGCGTTCTGTTCTACGCGGATCGATCCGCCGTGGTCCTTGATGATGCGAAGCACGATGGCAAGGCCGAGGCCGCTCTTTTTCTTCTTGCGGGAAAAATCGGGTTGGAACAGCCTCGGAAGGTCCTCCGGCGCTATTCCCGGCCCCTCGTCGGCGACCTCGATCTGCGCCATGGCGCCCTCGGTCATCCGGGACGTGATCCAGATCCTGCCCCTGCCTCCCATGGCCTCGACCGCGTTCTCGAGAAGGTTGATGAATACGCGTTTTATCTGTTCCGCATCGAGAATGACCTCCGGCATGCCGGGGGCCAGGTCCCTGATGACCGTGATGTCCCGGTGCGCAGAGGCGTACAACTGGGCCGCGCTCTCGACCACCGGCACAAGCGGCTGGGGCACCGGGTTGGAGCCCGGCATGCGTGCGAAATCCGCGAACTCGTCAACGAGCTTTCGCAGGCCGTCCGCCTCCTGCACGATCGTCCTGCTGCATTCATCGAATACGGCGTCGAAGTCTGCAGCCCCCTCTGCGTGCTTTTTCCGCAGCCGCTCGGCCGAAAGCTTGATCGGCGTGAGCGGGTTCTTGAACTCATGGGCTATCCTGCGCGCCACATCCTGCCACGTTTCGGCCTTCTTCGCCCGGATAAGTTCCGTCAGGTCGTCGAAGGTGATCACCGATCCCACGGGAGTGCCGGCGCCGTCCCTCAGCGTAGAGACGCGCGTCCGGAGCGTCAGCACGCGGCCACGGACCGTGAGCTCGATCTCGGACTCGGCGCGGCCCCGGCCTTCTTCGAGCTTCCGGAACAGCGCCCTGATCGGATCGAGCTGAATGAACGCGAAGGCGTCGTCATACCGCTTGTTGAGCACATCGGCCTCGTTCGCGGCAAGGATCTCCGAGGCTGCCCGGTTGATGGTCGTGATCCTGCCCGTCCTGTCCATGGACACCACGCCCGTCTCGACGTTCGAGAGGATCGTTTCCTTATAGGATACCTCGTGCTCGAGCTGCTCTCGAGACTGTTTGAGGTCGTGCGTCATCTTGTTGAAAGAATCGATGAGCATGCCAACCTCGTCGCCCGTGGTTTCATCGATGCGGTAGTCGAAGCGGCCTGCGGCGACGGCGGCGGTCCCCTCGGCCAGCTTCCGGATCGGGACGGTGATGCCGGCGGCGACGCGCAGGGCAACCCAGATGGCAGCCAGCAGCAGCGCCAGGGTCACCGTCAGAAAGCCAAGCCGGTAGGACAGCTTGAGCGGCTCTTTGCCTTTGAACGAGGAGCGGTACTGCTCGTACCCGGCCCGGATGCCTTCGGCCTTTGACGCAAGACTCTCGGGAACGTAGATACTGACGGCGACCGCAGCCACGACCTGACGGTCGTCGGGAGTCGCGAACACAGGCACGACGGCACGGACGATCTCCCCTTTCTTGCCGAGGTCCACGACGACGGACGCTTTCTCGGAGGCGAAGGCGCGTGCAGCCAGGTCGAAAGATGTGGCGGCAAAGGCGCGAGAGGGAAACTTCCCGGTCACGACGGAAACGGAGCGCTCCTTCGGCGCAAGGAAGAGCTCGACCGACCCCAGGCCGTACTCGTCCGCCTTCCGCTGCAGGTAGTCCTTGAGGACCGGCGTATCGAACCGGGCCAGGATTCGCTCCTCGGTCATCTGCACGCTGATCTGCGAAGCAAACTGGTTCGCCTCGGACCGCAGCCGGTCGTAATACGACTGCGCCACGGAAACCGAGTCCTGGAGCGAATTCTCGATCTTGAGGCTGAAGAGCCGCTCGATGCTCTTCGTGAACATCCCGCTCCCGATGATAAAGAGCAGCACCGGCGGAATGAATGACAGGCTCACGAAGGCCGCAACCAGCTTCGTCCTGAACCGGGCGCCGAGCACCCCGCGCCGGCGTTCGATCGAGAGCTTCCACAGGCTCCGGGCGGTCATGAAGATAACGGTTACGAGAAGCAGAAAATTGGCGTTGATCAGGATGATGATCAGGATGTTGTCGGACAGCGGCCCTTCGAACCCGCGGTACTTGATCTGCAGGACGATGGCGAGCGCCGTCAGGATCACAAAGCCAAGAAGATACAGCAGGCTCCTGATCCCCGACGGCCCCTCTTTTTGCTCGGTCATCATGGCATCGGCAGAATACCAAAAAGACCCTTTAAAAGCAAGGTTTCTCTCGGAATTCTCTTGACAACCAAGACGCATCTCGGCTATCTTAAAGCAGCCATGCGAGCCAGGCATCACCTCCCGCGGGCAGGTGTGGCGGCAGGACGCGGAAGGGAACGAACCGCACCATTCATAAGGGGGGCCCGTCTTCGATGAAATACTGCGCCGGCATCCTGGCCGTACTCTCGCTGCTCCTCATCATGGCTTGTGCGCCCAAGCAGCCGCCGAAACCAGACCCGCTCACCGAAGAAGTCGCCATCCTCCAGAAACAGCTCCTCGAACTTCAGAGCCTCCAAAACGAGACCCGGGCCAGGCTCGAAGAATCGAATGCGGCGGTCAGCTCCCTGGCCGCAAGGCTGCAGGCCATGGAAGAACGCCAGGCGGCAAAGAATGCGCTCCAGCCCGCCGTCGATTCCAAACCCACCACCACGTCTCCCGGGAAAAAGGCTCCCGCGGCTAAGAAAAAGACCCCGAAGAAAACCAAACAGAAACCAAGGAGGCAGGAATGACCAGCAGTCCCTTCGCCCTCATCCGCCGGGCCCTCATAGTGCTTATCGTCGCACTCATGCCCGCCCTGGCGTTCTCGCAGGATCAGGCCCAGCCGGGTTCAGCACCCTCTCCGGAACAGAAGCAGATAGGAGTTGAGAGACCTGCGGCGGGCGAAGAGCTAACCTCAAAGCCCTCTGATACGGCCGCGCCGAAGCAGGAAGCTGGAGCCGTTGTGATTCCGGCGCAGGCGGGAAAGACGGAGGCGCCGCAGGAAACAACGACGACACCTGGCGCGGGGGAGAAGGCTTACACGATAAAGCGGGGGGACACGCTGTGGGACATCTCGAACACCTTCTTGAAAGACCCCTACCTGTGGCCCTTCCTCTGGAAGGCCAACCCGTCCATCCAGAACGCCGATCTGATCTATCCCGGGAACACGCTGACGATACCGGGCATCGCCCCCATCGAGCGGGCGATGCAGTCACCGTCTGCTGCCGTCCAGGAGCAGCTCGGGGAACAGCCCGCACCGGCCGCGCCCTCCCCTGCGGAAACGCCAGCCGTCGTGAAACCAAGCCAGGCCAAAGCCGCAGAGCAAGCACCCGCGGAGGAAGCGCAGATGTCCCGCCTGGTCCTTCCCGAGGAAGAGCAGTTGCCCCTCGTCGACAAGTATTCGATGCTGAACGCGGGTTTCGTGAACCAGGAGGAAGACCGGGGGAGGATCGTCGGATCAGAAGAGGGAAAGACCATTTATGGCTATGACGATCTCGTGTTGATCAGCATCGCATCGAAAGAGCCTGCCGCGGTGGGCGACAGGTTCCTGATCTTCAGGCCACTCGAGCAGGTGAAACACCCGGTCACGGGCAGGAAATTCGGCCGGCTGATCAAGGTCCTCGGCATACTCCAGGTAGTGTCAAAGGAAAAGGGAGAGTTCTATACGGGCCGGATCACCCTTTCCTTTGATTACGCGGATAAGGGCAGCAGGCTGACCCCCTATCAAGAACCGGTGCTGCTCTATGAGAGAACGGCACCGGCAAAAACGAAGGACCTGTCGGGGTACATTCTTGAAGTCGTGGACGGCCGCACCATCAGCGCGGAGACCGATATCGTATACCTCGACAAGGGAAGCGCAGACGGTGTTGAGCCGGGAGACCGGTTCCTCGTCTATTCGCGGCCCCTCCAGAAAAACTTTCCCCGGAGCGTGATCGGGGAAGCGCTGGTCTTCCTCGTCAAGGAACATACAGCGACGGCCGTGGTCCGGAAGAGCACCGACGTCATGGTCAAGGGCGATCCGGTGGAGTTCAAGAAGTAAACGTCGCCGCCTCTTCGCCGGGCATGGCCTGCGGGCCTGGCGGAGCATGCCCGAGCCTCATGTTCTGACGGTCTTCCCCGATTCTTCCCGTACACCCATCCTTAAAAAACTTCTTATCTACTTCACGGCCGGCGATGCCGACGGGTCAAAGGGGTTCGTGCGCAGGGCCAGCGAGAACAGGTAAGGGTACTCGTTCTTGAGATGTTTCAGGTAGGCAAGCCATTCGACGATCAGTATCGCGTAAGCCCTCGTCATGTCTCCGGCGAGATGTTCGCCGTCGGCCCGGAACAGGTGCGAGAGGTCTTTCCGGGCTTCCAATTCCTCGGTCAGGTGAAAGACAGCCCAGAGCAGGTCCGTAAAAGTTTCATGCTCCAGCAGGTTCTGGTTCTCCAGCAGGCGCAGCATGAAATCCCGTTTTGAGGCCAAGAATGCCTTGAGTTCATTCAGATCGCTCCGTGCGTGGTCCAGCCGGATATCCAGCCGGGAGGCTTCCTGTGCCGCCTGGGAAAACCGCTGGTCCGTCCAGTCCCTGGTCACGATCATGTTCTGCCTCACCTGCTCATCCTGGTGATCGAACCCGGCGAGCGATCTCAACAGCCGGTTCCCGACCTCGCTGAAGAACGTCCCGATCACCATGTTAAGCTTGTTCAGCATGGCCGTCTTTTCCCTGATCCGCAGGACCTGGTCCACAATGACCGTCACGAGCAGAACCTGGATCGGCACGAAGGCAAGGTCCTGGAACAGGTAAAAAAAAGTGTCCCGCGCGGAATGAAAGAGCCGGATCTGGATGACATAGAGCGATGCGGACAGGACAATCAGCCCCAGCCCCATCAGGATCTGAATTCGCAAGTGTTTCAACGGGAGCTCCTGTTCCGCGCGTGATTGCCTGCCGTGACGGCAGGCCTGCTAATGTTCGAAGATGCCCGCCCGGTAGTCCTGCTCGAGCTTCCGGTACAGGTTCTTTTCCCTGATAGGCGGCAGACTGAAGTCGCCCTTCACGCCCCACTTGGTCAAGAGGGGCGCGAGCCCTGAAGGAGGAGGTCCCCCGCCGGGCCCCTTGAAATCCGCGACTCGCAGCCCTTTTCCATCGGCAATGATCGAATAGGAACCATCCCTGACGTCCCGGTAGGAGCCGCCGCTGAAGCCGGTCGTCACCTTCTGCGTCGTGGAGGCGTGGCAGCTCCCGCACGGCCGGGACCGGCCCGTCGCGTGCGCTACGCGGTCGACGTTCAACCAGACCATCGTATCGCGGTCCTTGCTGTCCATGTTCCTCACCAGCCCGGTGACGGCAAAGGAGTCATTCGACGGATAGCGGCGTTCGACGGCCGCATCTGGCCGGTTCCGGAAGACCAGTCCCTTCGAAAGCTTCACCTCCCCCGCCTTCACATTCCCCGAAGTGTGCGGCACCACATGGACCGGGATCCAGATGCCGCTGGGATTCCTGACAAGGATCGGCGGCATGGCATCCGTGTAGTAGTCCTGAATTCTCATGACCGGATTTTCCTTCCCGTGATCGCTTCCCAGGGTCCAGAAATTAAAGGCATACCCTCCGATAAGCGTCGTGTGGCATGCGGCGCAGTCCACTTTGCGGTGAATACCCGTGGCATGGTTCGCTACAGTCTTCGGATGACAGTTGACGCATCCGCCCTGCCGCTTCAGGTCGGCATGGAAGGTGGTCCCGGCATTCTGTTCATGACAGTCTATGCAGGCAACGCCCTTCCTGACATGGATGTCGGGCATATCCTTCAGCGCCCGCTTCCCCTGCTCGCTCGCCTGCGTGAATTCACCCCGCAGGTATCCGTCGCCCCGCCGCCGCTCCATTGGCCCGGCATGACAGCTGAACGAACGTCCGCCGCCGTAGCAGGCCAGCGCATCCGGCTTCCTGACGAATGAGTGCTGCCCCTTCCGGGGATTTGACGCATCCTTTTTCTGCGGGCCGAAATGGCAGTCAAGACAGCCGACGTGGCACTGGTTGCAGTTCCGCTGCACGGCATAGGCCGTATCTGCCGCGAGAGAAGCCGTGGCATGACGCCGGTAGATTTTCACATTCTCCGGCGTGAAGCCGGCCTGGTCCGGCCTGGTCAGTTTCCCGAGCCAGAGCCCGCAGCTCTGGGGACCCGCTGCCGACGTCCAGAAAACGTACTGGCTCTGCGTGTGGGCCCGGCTTCCCCCGCCCATGGCGGTCCGGAGAAATCCCCTGACCTGTTCGGGATGACATTTACCACAGGTCTTTTCGGCAATGACGGGATTGAATGCCAGGGTATCGGGGTTCTTGTCGTGGTACAGAATGGCCGGGTAATCGCTGTTGTCCCGGGTCCCGCTGTCGGCAATCCCCATGGGGGCGAGTGTAGTCGCCCTGCTCGCGCCGCGCGGCTCCGGGAATCTCCCGTCCTTGCCGTCAAAACCGCTCATACCGGCTCCCGTTGTCGTGTCTCCCTTCATGCTGAAGACTCGCATGGTGAGCAGCCCCTGGTGCGCCCGAACTTTGTCCTTCGCCTGCGGATCTCCGAGATGGCAATCGGAGCACGCCGCCGTCATCAACGTCTGGATCCTGACCTCGGCCGCCGTGACCGTGAACTGCGGATACCCGGCGTCTTTCATCCTGCCCGCGTTCGCATGACAGTCCGTGCAGCCGTCGGCCGCAGCGAGGGGGCCTGTCAGGGACAGCACCATACCGATCAGCAGTGACAGGGTCAGCAGTATTCTCTTCATGATCCCCCGGTTCGTGTCGATAACTGTCACATTATAGCAAAAGACACCCGGAAACAATACCGGTCCGTAAAAAAAGAAAGGCAGCCTTCGACCGCTGCCTTGGATCGCCCTGCCTGTGTCACGAAAGCTTTACGGCATGAACAGGAAGAAACCGTTGAAGAAATAGACCAGCCCAAGGCTGCCCGCTGCTAGGCCAAGGAACCAGAAGTATTTCTGCTTCATGAGGGCAGCGATGGAGGAGAGCAGAATGGCGATCTGGAGGAACATGGCAGCCAGTCCGAAGGCTCCGGAATGCTTCTGGGCATCGTTCCGCTGCTTCTCGAGGTCCTCGGCCTTCTTCTTGATCTCCTCCTTATCACTCTTGTACCGATCGATCTCCGACCCGTAGAACTCGATCTTGTTCCTGTACTCGCCGGCCGCGCCGCGGATGCCCGCCTTGAGCTCCAGCGCCAGCTTGTCCCTCTGCAGCTCATACAGATAGCCCTTGATGCTCTTTGCCTGGTAATAGGACCACTGGTCCGAGGCCTGTGCCTGGGACAATACGGCCTTCGACCCGTATCCGCCGCCCTTGAGCGTCGAGAGCGTTGCGCACACGGCAAAGACCACCGTCGTGAGAGCGAGATAGCTGAGCCATGGTTCTTTCTTGTCGTCCGCCATGAAAACCCTCCTGGAGCAAAATGGAATTTTTCGCGGCCCATACTACCCAAAACTGTCTTATTAGTCAATAGGTGAATAGGGGCACTTCGTTGCAAGTAAGCCGTAGAGATGCTACCATTTACGAGAGAAGGCCTGTTCATACGTTCAGCCGCGGGAGAAGGAGGTATCATGATCATCGGCGTGCCCAGAGAGGTCAAGCCGGAGGAGTTCCGCGTCGGTATGACGCCCGTCGGAGCCCGTGAGCTGGTGAGAGACAGTCATACGGTGCGGGTGGAAACGAACGCGGGAATGGGAAGCGGTTTTTCCGATGAAGAATACGCGAAGGCCGGGGCCGAGATAATTCCGAGAGAGGGCGTGTTTGAGCGCGCGGACTTGGTCGTAAAGGTCAAGGAGCCGGTCAGCAGAGAGTATGCGCTGCTCAGGGAGGGAGTGGCGCTCTTCACCTACCTCCATCTCGCGCCGAACCCGGAGTTGACCAGGGTGCTGCTTGAAAAGAATATAACCGGCCTTGCCTATGAGACGCTCCTGCGGGACGGCAGGCTCCCGCTCCTCGCGCCCATGAGCGAGATTGCGGGCAGGATGGCGCCGCTCATGGCCGCGTTCTATCTCCAGAAGTTCAAGGGCGGGTCGGGTGTGCTGCCCACGGGCGTGAGTGGTGTTCGGCCCGGCAAGATCGTCGTTCTCGGGGCCGGCACGGTCGGCACGAACGCCGCCCGCGTGGGCATGGGGCTCGGCATGGACACGGTCGTGATCAACAAGGACACGACCGGCCTGCAGCGGATCGATGAACTGTTCAAGGGACGCGTGCGCACCCTGCCGTTGACCGCGCATGCCCTGGAGGAGGAACTCGCCGATGCCGACATGATTGTCGGGGCCGTTCTGGTGCCGGGGGCAAGAACCCCGACCCTGATCACGAAGAACATGCTGGGGACCATGAAGAAAGGATCGGTGATCGTCGACGTGTCCGTGGACCAGGGAGGCTGCGTCGAGACCTCGAGGCCGACCACGCATGACGATCCGGTGTTTGTCGTCGACGGCATCGTGCACTACTGTGTCGCGAACATGCCCGGCGCCTATCCACGGACCTCGACGCTGGCACTCACGAACGCGACGCTCCCCTACATAAAGATCCTCGCCGAGAGAGGTGTCGACGATGCGGTCGAGACCGATTCAATCATCAGGAGCGCCCTGAACACGTATCAGGGACGGATCATGAACATGGCGCTGGCGGAATCGATGCGAAGCTGACTTTCAGGAGAGCCTTCCAGCCCAACCGGGTTAAGGTCGTTTGATACACCTACAAAGTCGCAATTTCTGAAAATTGAAATTATTGCGTAATACCGGTCAAAATAGACAATTCACATGACCCTACATAACCTGATGAAGTGAAATGGCAGTTCGAAGTCTTTCAGGCCCACCGAAGAGGAGAATGCCCGGCTTTTGAGAGGTTAGGGTTGATTAAACAGGGCAATGGAAGGTGTTTTTACAGCTTTAACGAAAGAACAAGCCACAGCGCGCAGCAACGAATGCATGGTCCGTCTGCCTCGTAAACTATCTGATCCAGGAAATAACCCCGTCAAACAGTTTCTTGGAACCTCCCCAATTTACCGATCACGTTGTTAACTAATTAAATAATAATATAAAATATGCCTGAAAGAAAAATATAGCTCATCAGTGAAATTAATACATTTTTTTATTGCAATTACTATTATTAATGGTATAGTAGTGTCATAAGCCTTAAGTTATATTGCTACAATTAGTAACATTACTTTAAGTAAAGCTCATTTTTCGGAATGAATTTGTGCTCGTGAACGAATAGTGCCGACGGGAAGCCCTTCTTGCCGCCAGGCCTATTCCAAAAAAGAGTAGGAGATCAAGTCAACAGAAGCAGCGACCGATTATTCAACGCTTACAGATCTGGTATCGCTTAACAGACACAAAACACCTATTGAACTGTGTAAATACGCAAGAAAGGAGGGTTCAAATCATGGGGGAAAGCTTCCAGAAGTGGTATACAAAAGCGGGTTTCGCCCTGTTTCTTCTGTTACTGCTCGTGGTCACTGTAACAGCCGACAATGATCCAAAAAAATACGAACAGAACGGAAATATGTTAAACAATGGCAATCAGCATCTCGAAACGCTCGTAGATCCGTAGGAGCGGAGCTTTCAGGCTGCCACGGGCATGCGAGACGTTATCGCAACCCGTGGTATTTTTTTCAACATGCACCGTTGCCTGGAGGGGTGGCACCATCAAATCGAGACCACTTCGTCCGTCATCTATGAACGGGCAAAAACTGCGATACAGAATGATATGTGAAATGGTATGGCCCATCAGCCGGCATTTCCTGTTCCGTTGCTAAGTCGTTCTCCTTTCTGTTGTTGCGTTCTTCGTAACACTCTAAGAACATGGTCTTTTATCTTTGTCGTGTTCCCATACCTCGATGGAAGAGCTTCGAAGAATGAGCTCGCGCCATATTCCTGACGACTTCTTTTCGAAGATAGAGTCTGCATCGGCGTTGACGATATGCCAGTCTCCTCGCGATACCTCCCTGTTGAGCTGCCCTGGAAACCACCCGGCGTATCCGCTATACACCCGGAGCTGCTTTTGTGTCTTGTGAGCGCCTATCATACGCTCGAGCGTGTTCCTGCTCATGCTGACGTACACGTTCAAGAACACGTTGTCTGACTCTTCCAGCTTTACATCGGAACGGATAAGCATAAGCATTCGCTGACCCTCGACGGGCCCGCCGTAATAAACGGAGTCGGACCGCTTCTTCAAGCCCGGCATGGACAAGAGCATCTCGGCGAGGGGCACCTTCGTGGGTCGGTTGATGATGAGACCGGTAGCGCCTGTGGCATCGTAAGCGATGAGCAGGACGACAGTCTCCTGGAACCGGGGGTCGGCGATGGTGTGGCTTGCAACAAGGAATTTCCCCTTCGCGAGGAGTGCATCGCTGTATGGATGGGTTTCAGGCAGCGCGGGCGCGTCCATTGTCCGAACCGGGAACAAACCGGCATGCACCCCCGCCGGAGCCAAGCCTGCGGGTAAGAGGGCCAAATCAACAACAAACACCGTGGCGATGACGGCGCCAACTATGAACAGCACCTTCCGCATTGATCTGAAATTCCGGGACGGCATAGCCATAATTCTTTTGCACCCTCGGTCGGTCTGACGCCTTCTGCTACAATACAAGGTAACAAATGAATGCAGAGGTGTCAATGCCCGCGATGGAGAGGTGGCTTTGCGCAGAATAAGATCAATAGCGCCCTATGGGCAGGAGATGGGTAGATTCTGACTGCAAAATACGGGTTCAAACTGACAGTGTTACAACAATGACGACCTCAACAAGTACGGAGGAAGTCTATTCTTTTCTCCATTTGTTGTCAGGACGGGAAGAAAGGGATCAGACTGAAAAATGAATCGAGGACTGCATTAATCGAGAAATGACATGCGGGACGCCGGGCTGAGTCGAGCGACGTGAAACGGCCAAGCAGCGTGCTGAGATTCCTGCCCCTGCTTTTCACGAAACGGGGGCGGCTGTATGAGTGCGGCCGAACCTCTTGTGCGCGTTTACCCCGCCTTCAGCTGCCCATTAGTCGAAAACGAAGCGCTCACGATCTCCCGGGCCTCTTCCAGGATGCGCTCCAGATGCTTCTCTCCCAGGAAGCTTTCCGCGTAGATCTTGTAAATATTCTCGGTCCCCGAGGGCCGGGCCGCAAACCAGCAGTTCTCAGCGATGACCTTCAGTCCGCCGATGGGGGCGCCATTGCCGGGGGCTTTCGTGAGAATGGACTGTATCTTCTCCCCGGCAAGAGAAGCGGTCCGGACCTGGTCCGGAGAAAGTTTCTTGAGCGCTTCCTTCTGAGCCGGCGTTGCAGGCGCGTCGATCCTCGCATAGGCGGGATCGCCGAATTCGCGCGTCAGTTCCTGGTAATGCCCGGCAGGGTCCCTGCCCGTCCTCGCCGTGATCTCTGCCGACAGGAGCGTCGGGATGATGCCGTCCTTGTCCGTCGACCAGGCCGTACCGTCCTTTCGCAGGAACGAGGCCCCCGCGCTCTCTTCGCCGCCGAAACCGAGCGACCCGTCGAGCAGCCCGTCGACGAACCACTTGAACCCGACCGGCACCTCGTAGAGCTTCCGGCCGAGTTTCCTTGCCACGCGGTCGATCATGCCGCTGCTCACCACTGTCTTCCCTACTGCCGCGTCCGGCCGCCACTGCGGACGGTTCTGGAAAAGATATCGGACCACGACCGCAAGGTAATGGTTCGGCTGGAGCAGCCCCGCGCTCCGGGTGACCACGCCGTGCCTGTCAGCGTCGGTATCGCAGGCAAAGGCAATGTCGAACTGGTCCTTGAGCCCGATCAAGCGCTGCATCGCGTACGGCGACGACGGGTCCATGCGGATCTTGCCGTCCCAGTCCACGGTCATGAACTTGAAGGTCGGATCGATCTCTTCGTTCACGACCGTGAGATTCAGGCGGTAGAGCTCGCCGATCCTGCGCCAGTAGTGGACCGATGCGCCGCCGAGCGGGTCCACGCCGAGGCTGATCGTCGCCTTGCTGATGGCGTCAATATCGATCACGTTCCCGAGGTCCTCCACATAAGAACTCAGGAAATCATACCGGCGGGTGGTCGGGGCACGGAGGGCCTTTTCGAAGGTCACCCGCCTCACACCGGCGAGTCCGTTCCTGATGAACTCGTTCGCCTTCGCCTCGATCCAGCTTGTGACGGCAGTATCCGCGGGGCCGCCGCTGGGCGGATTGTACTTGAAGCCGCCATCTCCGGGAGGGTTGTGGGAGGGGGTCACCACGACGCCGTCTGCCAGACCCCTTGCCCGTCCGCGGTTGTGCGTAAGGATCGCATGGGATACGGCAGGCGTCGGCGTGTATTCGTCTTTGAGCGAGATCATGACCTCGATGCCGTTCGCAGCGAGCACCTCGAGGGCGCTGGCAACCGCGGGGGCCGAGAGCGCATGCGTGTCGGCCCCAAGGAAGAGCGGGCCGTCGATCCCCTGCTGGGAGCGGTAGAGGCAGATGGCTTGGGTGATGGCGAGAATGTGCCATTCGTTGAAGGTCCTGTCCAGGGAGGAGCCGCGATGGCCCGACGTGCCGAAGGCGACGCGCTGCTCAGGCTGCACCGGATCAGGCACGCCTGAGTAATACGCCGAGACAAGCTTCGGAACATTGACAAGGATCGAAGGCGGCGCCGGCTTTCCGGCAAGAGGGCTCGTGGTCATGGTTCAGAGGTTCCATCCCATGAGAAGTGATGTACTGACCCGAACAGGGTAAGAGCGGTTAGCCTGGATTCAAGTATAGCAAAATAAACAGCCGCGGCTGACAGGAGTGCGTACTGAGGTGTGGGTCGAAGTCCGGACCCGTCACTTGTTGACCAGCAGGAATGACCGCAGAGCCGCTTTTCGCGTCATAACGGGGATGAGACCATTCGGACAAAATTCACGGGCCGGCGCTCAGGAGAGCTATCCAACGAACGGCATTGGCAGGGCCAGAAGAAGCCGGGTCACTTGCATGCCTCATCTGACTTGCAGATCCCCTCTTCCGCGGACGGAAGGACCATCTGGAATGACTCGCCTGCCCCGCCGGTCAGGTCGGCGACTCCGACGGTGCTGCCCGCGCTCCCGGCCCTGTTTTGCTTCTTCGGCAGGGGCTTCTCCTTTACAGCCGGTGTTTTCGCCGGCACCTCCGGCTTGCAGTTGAGATAGGTGAGGATCGATTCCCTGCCGGTCAGAAAGATCTTTTCGCTGTTCTTGTTCACGTACAGCGTGGGAACATGCTCGATGCCCATCCCCTTGAGGAAACCCGAATATTCATTCACCAGCACGTGGTCGACGGATATCTGCTTTTCGTCGAGCACCTTTATGACCTCCGTGCAGTACTTGCAGTCCTTGCCGTAAAACAACACGAGCTGTTTCTGGCTCGGGATGACGGTGCCTTCCGCCGGGAGGATCAGATAGAAGAGGCTAAAGACAGCGAGGAGCGAAGCGAAACCCGCGAGGACGGACTTCTCGCCCTGGAGGAGCCTGACCACGCTCAAGAGAACGAGGAATCCGAACACGACCAGGCAGAACACGCAGGCAGCGTGGAGCCGGAACGCCTGATATCCCGTGAAAAAACCTTCGCAGGCAAGCGACACGACGAGGAGAAAATTGAGGTACTTCCCGGGCGCGGTTGCGCCCTCTCTCAGGCTGAGCGCCGAGAGGACCGCCAGCACGGAGAAGAGGGCGAGGCCTGCAAGCAGAATGGAGATGTCCCCGAAGCGAGTCTGGCTGGCGACAAGCCGGCATCCGTCGGCAACGCATATGCTCTTCCCGAAAGCCTGCAGGATCGTTTCCGTCAGGACAAAGAGCGCGCCGAGCACGCTCACGGCAGTAAGTAATTTAGAGGTCAGTTCGTTGTCTTTTAGCATATCCGTGACTTTCCGCGCCTTGTTCGACGGGACATTTTACCACCTTTTGGCGATATCCTTGCCACAAAATCCGGATCACCTTCTGAAACGGGCAACCGGCGCAGCAATGAGATGCATGAGGTAGTTCGGAAACCGCTGTAAAAGGTGAGCAGGGGTCGCTTGAGGATTTAAGAAGTCCTATCACGATTGAAATGGTGTTCGGGTTTGTTATACTCCTGGTCATCCCCGCGACAACCACCCGGGAATGACGGGTTATAGTGACGAAATGATGTCTCTGCTGTTCCGGGATCGCTCTTAATGGGATGAGACCAGGGTTGGCTCCGGCATCAACGCCTTAGCCTTATGAGAAACCCTCCGGACTCGCGGTTTTGCCATGGTCAGCGCCAGTTCGGGATTGGCGCCGATCTCGGCCAGCATGAGGGTGCTCCTCCACAGGCTGCTCCTCGACCGAGCTCCGAGCACGGCCGCATAAAAGGGGCCCTTGTCCGTGCTGATCGCGCAGACGAAGCAGTGCCGGGCGTTGCCCGTATAGCCCGTTTTGCCGCCGATGATATTGTTACTCTGATAGAGGAGGTCGTTCGAGCTCTCCAGGAAGATTTCCCTTCCCTCCGTGGTCCTGATGAGCCACGCGCGCTTGCCCAGGATCTCCCGGATCTGGGGATAGGCAAGAGCGGCCCTCATAATGAGGACGAGGTCGGCGGCCGTCGAGTACTGCGTCCCCTTCGGGAGCCCCGATGCGTTCGCGAACAGCGTGTCCTTCGCCCCGATCTCCTTCGCCTTGAGGTTCATCAGAGCCGCAAACTCGCGCTCGGACCCTGCGGTTTCCTCGGCAAGGGCCACGGCAGCCGCATTGATCGATTTCATGAGCGCGAGATGCAGAAGATCGGACACCGTCATCTCCTCATAGGGAAGAAGCCTCGGCTCGATGGACCGGACCCTGGCCGCATTCGGGCTGATCGTCACCTTTTTCGCGGGATCCAGGTTGTCCAGGGCCACCATGGCGGTGACGAGCTTCACGGTGCTTGCGGGAGCGAGCTTTGCGTTCGGATATTTCGCGTAGAGAACAGAGCCGGTGGAGTCCATGACCACGGCGGCCTTGGCGGGTATGGTATTTTGGGTCAGCGCCGATGCCGGCGCAGCGCCGATGCCGGTGAGCAGCGCAGCGGCAAGAACGAGTATGAGGCAGAGCGTTCGTGGATCGATCTCAGGTCTGTTCATGGTTGATGAGGGATGCGGCCGGGTCGTCGTCCTGCCCTTCGTGGCGATGTGTCGATTTGGATGCCCTGTTCCTGGCAATACTAAACCGTCCGGCCCTTCCCGTCAAGGGAAATTGCATCTCCCGGCGCCCAAGCCGGCCCTGAGAGCTCCGTTCTCAGCGGTCCCGGGGCAGCCCTATTGCTCCTGTTCGTCGCCGATCACATGGTGGATGATCTCCCATGCCGTCTCTTCAACGGACTTATTGGTAGTGTCAACGACCGTCCAGTTCCTGTTCTTCCTGATCAGGTCCCAGACATACTCGACCTCGGCGTTGATCTTCCTGAGATCGCTGTAGCTCGCGCTGAGGCCCGAATGCTTCCGGCGGATGCTCCTCACCTTCTGGAGGACTTCGGGGTCTATGTTCAGACAGGCGATCTTTCGCTGGTCGATCTCGAACAGCTCCTCCGGCAGGGGGATGCCTGGTACGATGGGAACGTTGGCGACCTTGTACCCCTCCTGGGCGAGATAGAACGAGGTCGGCGTCTTCGACGTCCGGGATAGGCCGACGACCACGATGTCGGCATCCTTGAGACGCTCGGCTCCCCTGCCGTCGTCGTGTCCCAGCGTGAATTCGATCGCGTCGATCCGTTTGAAATATTTTTCATCGACCTTTCTGAGGAGGCTCGGCGTCTCCAGCGGTTCACGACCCAGATAGGAGGAGAGATTGGTGATGAGCGGCCCGAGGATATCGAGGTGGATGATGTGGTTCTTCAGGCAGTATTCGTAGGCGGAGTCCCGCATGTCCTTCCGGACAAAGGTGAAGGCGATGAGCGCTCCCTTCGCCCTGGCCCGGTCAAGGACCTTCTTGAGGGCGCTCCTCGTGTTGATGTCGTGAAAAACGGCGACCTTCGCCTTTGCATGCTTGAACTGCACGAGCGCGGCCCGCATGATGTGCAGCCCGCTCTGCCCCGTGGCATCGGAAATGACGTAGATCTTCTTCGTGGACGACTTGGCCCGCCCGCTTCGCGCGTTCATGGACGCCCCCACCGCGCGATTGCACCCTCCGCCTGTGCGCGGCCCTGCGCATACCCCTCCTCGAGTTCAGCCGGGGCGGTGCTGAACCTCCCGAGCCGGAAGCCGGGGGGCGGGCAGACCTCGACAATGGAGACCCCGGCAGGCGGATCGTGGATGATCGAGACGGCCTCGTTGTAGATCCGGTTCTGATTCAGAATGGTCGCCCGCAGGCCGGAATGGCGCTGCAGGAACCAGCTCACGAAATAGGAGGACAGGTCCCGTCTGCGGCGAAACCCCCGGGGCCGCGAGCGGATAACCATGATGCGCCGGGCGCCGCGGCGGATCGCCTCGGCAACGGGGATCGGATCGGACACGCCGCCGTCCGTGACACGACGGCCGTCCACCACGGGGAAATCCCGGTAAAAGACCGGAAGCGCGCTCGACGCCTTGAGCAGATGTTCGAGGTTCCCGGCGGATGTTTCGTGGTAGATCGGCGTGCCGCTTGCCACGTCGGTCAGTCCGACCAGGAAGGGTCTGCCCTTGGCATAGATCGCGGCAAGGTCGAGCCGCATCAGGGAGATCGTAATGTCCCACATCCAGTCCAGGTCCATCATATGGCCGCCCCGCAGGAACCGCGACACGCTGATGAACTCCGGCCTGCCGGAAAGCTCGGTATAGATCCTGCGGCTGCGCCCCCGCATTTCCGCGAGATAGGCGGCGATATTCGAGGCGCCCGCGGAAACGCCGATGTACAGCGCGAAGGGGTTGAACCGCCGCTCCAGAAAGACATCCAGCACGCCGGCGGTAAAAATGCCGCGCATGGCGCCGCCTTCCACGACCAGCGCGTTCTCGAGTGGTTGTCGCTGTACTCTGGTATGCCCTTTCATGACACCTCGTCGTATCCCCGATAATCCCCGAGATCCCCCGCAGCGGGAATCCCTCACAACAGCAGCTGGTTCTCCCTTGACCTGCTCTCGCCCACGCTCGATACGGAGATCGCGGGCCTCCCGAGCACCGGGCATTTGGCCTCGCAGATGCCGCAGCCGATGCAGAGTTCAAGGTCCACCCTTGGCTGTTTGACGCTGATGGTCTTCCCCTTCCGGTCGCGGACCCGAGCTTCCTCGAACCAGATCGCCTTTTTCGAGGTCGGGCAGACCTCCTCGCAGACGATGCACGGCCTGGCGTGCGCCCAGGGGAGGCACCTGCCCTTGTCGATCATCGCGAGCCCGATCCTTACCTTTGCCTTCTCCTCGAGGTGGAGGCGCTTGATCGCGCCGGTCGGGCAGACCTGACCGCAGAGCGTGCAGCGGTATTCGCAGTACCCGATCCGGGGCACGAGCATGGGCGACCAGATGCCTTCAACGCCGGCTTCGAACAGCGTTGGCTGGAGCCCGTTCGTGATGCAGACCTTCATGCACTCCCCGCACTTGACGCAGCGCTTCAGGAACTCCCGTTCCTCGAGCGAACCGGGCGGACGGAGGAGCACCGGGTCCTGGGCTCCTGACTTCGCAAGCGGTACGGAGCGGAGCAGCGGCACGGCGACGATGCCGGAAAGAGCCGATGCGATGACCCGCCTCCTGCCGAGGTCGACGCCCGCCGACGCCCGTTTCAGCCCGAAACCGAAGCTCACCGCGTTCTGGGGGCAGATGTCGTCGCAGTTCCAGCAGGCCAGGCACTCGGTGTCGCGCCAGCGCTCCTTCGCCTCCGGCGACGCGTTCCCCTGACACACCGTGGCGCAGGCGCCGCAGGACGTGCAGCCTTCGCTCACTGACCGCCTGAGCAGCGAGAATCGCGACAGGAGGCCGAGGAAGGCGCCGAGGGGACAGAGGTATTTGCACCAGAAACGCTTTTCGACCAGGTTCAACGCGAGGACAATGAAGAACAGTACGCCGATGAGGACGCTCTGCCGGTACACAGACTGCTCGAAGCTGAGTACCGTCCTCTTGAGAACGCCGTAGACCGGCTCCGTTATTGCCGCGATACCGAGCGGGTTTGCGCTGTAGACCTCGTCGAACAGGGACCGGACGCTGTAATTGAACAACGGCGAAAGGCTCACCGAAAATGACCGGACCGTGAGCGAGAGCGGGTCCAGGATGCCGACCGGCTGGAGCGTGAACAGGGCTGACGCGAAGATGGCGATCAGGAGGTAATATTTGGCGCGGTACCAGTGGGCGTACAGGCCCGCCGGACGCTTCCGGCGGATTGACCCGACAAGGTTATTCAGCGTGCCGAGCGGGCAGGCCCAACCGCAGAACACCCTTCCGAACAGGACGGTGACGGCGACCGTGACCAAGGCGAGGGTGAAGGCCCGGGCAGCCGCATGCGCGGACAGGAGCGTGGTCACGAGGATGAGCGGGTCGAAATCGAGGAAGAACCGGACCGGGTAGCCCAGATCGTCATTGCCCCGGGACTCGGTCTGGATGAACAGGAAAAGGAAGAGAAGCAGGAAGAGTCCCTGCGAAATCCGTCGGATATTTTGAACGGTCAGATTACGCATAACAACATCTCCCGTGTCTACTGAAGACTGATCAGCCGGGGAAGCGATCTCCTTCTTGAGTTTGCACGTGACACCACAGGGTTTATCCCGTGCGCGGGAAGCGGGATTGCATTGCTTCGTCAGCAGTCATGGCTGAAAAAGAGCGTTCCCCTGGACGAAAGAGCACATCGCCTTCTTCTGTATTTCTTAAGGAGGACATCTCCGGCGATGTGCGCCCTGGTCAATCACGCGACGCGGAATCCCCCGGCGTCCTCTCGATAAACTTCAGGATATGCCGGGCGATCTCCTCGCCTTTTTCCTCCTGCAGAAAATGCCCGGCACCCTGGATGATCGTCTCGGGCTGGTCTTTCGCCGTCGGGATGAGCGTGCGGAAGGAGCGGTATTCCTTCGAGAACATCGGGTCCTCATCGGAGAACAGCACGAAGGCCGGCTTTTGCCAGCGGGAAAGTCCCTCCCGGGTCCTGCGTATTTCCGCTGCGCCCGGATCATCGAAGTTCGTAGGAAGGGACAGCGGCAGTTCAACAGCCCCGGCTTTGTACGAGGAATCCGGAAAGGGCGCTTCGTAAGCCTCGATCTCCCGCTTCGTGATCCGGTACCCGTGCGCCACTCCCATGCTGATCACCCGGCCGATGGGCAGGTCTGGCGCCAGGTCCACGAACTGCCTCCAGAGCATGAACGTGAAATTGAGCGGCACATCGCCTGTCGGCAGCGTCGTATTCATGATGACGAGGCGTTCGAACAGCTGCGGCCGTTCCGTTGCCGCCCGGAGCCCGACGACCGCTCCCCAGTCGCTGCCGACGAGCGTGATCTTTTCAAGACCGAGGGAATCGATGAATGCCGAGAGAATTTCGTAATGCCCTTCGAAGGTATGCTGCTTTCGATCGGCATATTTATCGGAGCGCCCGAATCCGACAAAGTCCATGGCGATCACGCGGTGCTGTCGGGCGAGGACGGGGATCATCTTCCGGTAGGAGTAGGACCACTCGAGCACGCCGTGGAGACAGAGGATCGTGCTCCCCGTCCCTTCGTCCAGATAGTGCACCCGCAGCCCGTTGATCTCCGCGTAATGCGGCTGAAAAGCGTACCCGGGGAGGTCCGTGAAACGTTCATCCGGCGTCCGCAGGACCCGGGTATCTGCTTCGGTTCTCTTCATGGAAACATCTTTTGGCCGGGGACAGTTGACTCGTTTCCTGCGGCCTTGGCCTGTTACACGGCGATCTTCCTGATGTGCAGCCTGTTCAGGTCCATCTGTCCCAGTCCCTGTTTGTGTCCCAGCGTCACGTACCCGAGGTCGCTCCCCTTCATGCCGAAAAGCGTTGCGCCAAAAGAGTCGATGGCAACGGGATCGGACCCGACGACGATCGTGTCGAGCTTCTTCACGTCCGCAAGGCTCCCGCCCTGGGGCCCGTTCGCGGTCAGGATGCGCACCGCATCGAGGATCGTGAGCGTTGGCTTTATTGTCCGGGAGAGATCGGCCAGGCTCTCGTCGAGCCGCTGGTGGATCTGGCGACGGGAGCCTCCCATGACACCCATCCAGTTCTTCATGGACAGTGTGAGCTTGGCGAGGCCGTGGTGCTTGGCGATCGGCACATTGATCACCTTGTCGGCCTCGAATACATCGGTGTAGAGCGGCCAGGACTTGAGCGCCTCGCCGTTGATCGCCATGTCCTTGAATTTCCGGTCATCCATGTAATCCGCTTCCGCACCCAGAGCCCTGACCGCGGTCGCAATGCCGCTCTGGACATAGCAGCGCCGCGGATCGTTGACCGGCCTATCGAAGACCTTCACCTTCTTCGCGCCCGCGTCGAAGCAAAGCTTGACGATGGCGGCAACGACCTCGGGATTGGTGTTCCCGGCCTGCTCCGGCGTCCGGTCCCACGCGATGTTCGGCTTGACCACGACGACATCGCCCCGGGAAATGAACTTCCCGATCCCGCCCAGAGCGTCGAGGGACGACCGCACGAGCTGCTCCGGCGAAGCCCCGCGGGCAACGACCAGGTCAGGCCGCGTTGCCTGCTCGGCCGCCTCCACGAGGCGGTCGAGTCCGCCGGGGACCGAGAGCCCGGCTCCGGTCAATGCGGCCAGTCTGAGAAATCGCCTTCTGTCCATCGATCACCTCTACGGAATGGAAAGGGATGCGTTATCGGAACGGATTCAGTAACTAACAAATCAAATTTATTACAAGACGGCAATATAATTTCTCGTAGAGGCGCAGAGCTCGCAGAGAAAATCAAAAAATAATTCGCCATGAAAGACTTTCGGGTTTTGGTTTTAAACTCTGCGTCCTCCGCGTGCTCCGCAAGAGACGCCTTTAGCTTCTGGTTTTGATTCCGGCTTGTCCGGGTTAGGATACTTACAATATATTCGGTCGGCGCGGCGCTGTCAAGGCGCCGTTGAGGGCCACGGCCGGAAATTATCGGAACCGGGACAGGAGGTAGACGATGAAACTGATGAGGATGCTGATCAGGATGCTCGTGGCTAGCGGGAAGTAGAACGTGGTATTGCCGCGTTTGATCATGATATCGCCGGGCAGCCTCCCCAGGAAGGGGAGCTTCGGGACGAGGAGGAGGACAACTCCCACCGCGATCAACAGGGTGCCAAAGAGGATCAGTATCTTGGCAATATCACCCATGGCTCTCTTCGCCGAAAAAATCGAGGATACGGCCGAGCGTGTTGCGCATCTCCTTCCGGGGGACGATCATGTCGATCATCCCGTGCTCCAGCAGGAACTCGGCCCGCTGGAAACCCGCCGGGAGCTGCTGCTTGATGGTCTGCTCGATGACGCGGGGTCCCGCGAACCCGATGAGGCATTTGGGCTCGGCCACGATCACATCGCCGAGCATTGCGAAGCTGGCCGTGACGCCCCCGAACGTGGGGTCGGTCAGGACGGAAATGAAGGGCAGGCCCGCTTCGCCCAGACGGGCGACGGCCGCCGACGTCTTCGCCATCTGCATGAGCGACAGGATCCCCTCCTGCATCCGGGCGCCGCCCGAGGAGGCAACGGCCACGAAGGGGACCTTCTTCTCGATGGCGCGCTCCACGGCCCGGGCGATCTTTTCACCCACCACGGAGCCCATGCTGCCGCCCATGAAGTTGAAGTCCATGATCACGAGGGACGCCGGCCTGCCGCCGATCTTCGCCTCGCCCGAGATGACGGCGTCCTTCAGCCCTGTCTTCTTGCGGCTGCTCTTCAGCTTGTCCTTGTAGTCCTTGAAGCCGAGGAAGTCCCGGGGCGAGAGGCCGTCCTCCACCTCGACGAAGCTGCCCTCGTCCACGAGATACGGGAGCCGCTCCGACGCCGTGATACGGAAGTGATAATCGCACTTCGGGCAGACCTTGAAGTTCTTCTCAACCTCTTTGCGGTAGATGATCTCTTTGCAGTTGTCACATTTGACCCAGAGCCCCTCGGGGATCTTGACCTTTTTCGCCGGAGCCTCGGGGACTGCGCCCCCGGGCCGCTCTTTCCTGAACCAAGCCATGATACTCCTTCACCACAAGCATCAAATCTCAAGTTCCCGATCACGAACGGGTCCCGCGATGCAAATGCAGCAAAGTCCGGACCTTTTGTATCGTTCTCTCACTTGAGATTTGGAATTTAAAAGTTGTAGGTCTTTCCTTCCTGCAATATCTTCACGTTCTTCCGGCCCAGGCCGTTCAGCTCCTTCAGCACGCGCCGGTGATGGGCCGGCTTGATATGGTAGACGTAGATCGGGACGTTATGGTCGACCTTCGCAGTCGTCAGGTCCTGATGGAGCTGCCCGGGCGTGAAATGGCCGCTGGCGTCCGCGATCATCCCGAGACTGTTCGGGAAGGATGTGTCCACGATGATGCCCGTCAGGTTCTTCGCCTTGCTGGCTTCTTTCCAGAGCGCCTCGTTCGGACCGGTATCGGCGCTGTAGACGAACGTGGACCGGCCGTCGCCGACGATGAAACCCACGGCCGGGACGGGATGGTTCATCGGGATGGCTTTCACCTTCAGCCCGGCCACGGACACCGTCCTGCCGAGTTCCATCGGCGCGTAGGCCAGCACCGGGTTCTTCGGGGTCGGGATCTTCGTGAAGTCGGGCCAGATGATGTTGTTCATCAGATGTTTCCTGATGGCGTCGATCACCGCGGGGATGGCACGGATGTTGACGGGCTTCGTGATCCGGCCGACGATGTTGTCGGCCAGGAACAGGAGCGACTTTACGTGGTCGAGGTGCGTGTGGCTGATGAGGATGTCCGTGATCCTGCTCTGCGCCTCGATGCTCAGCGCCGCCGTGATCGTTCCCGCGTCAAGCATCATGACATCGTTGACGAGGAAACCCGGGGGCATGTGCCCGATCGCCTCGGAACCGGAGCAGCCCAGAATTCTTACCTTCATGCATCCTCCCCACAGCGGCAACTTCTCGTTTCAAAATCCGAACCGGAGCTTTATCCTTTCAGTCCCACCAGATCGTAGATCACCACGGGTTTCTGCTTGCCCTTTACCGTCACGGAGCCCAGCTCGTTCACCCGGACGATACCCTTGACCTTTTCGTAGGTGAACTCGGATATGATGATATGATTATTATACTGTCTTGTCAAGCCTTCCAGGCGCGCTCCGAGGTTCACGTTGTCTCCGATCACGGTATAGTCCATCTTCTTTCCTTCAGCGCCCATGTTCCCGACGACCATGTCCCCGGTGTTGATCCCGATCCCGATGTCGATGGCGTACCTGCCCTCGGCCACCCATTTCGCCTGCAGCTGCTTCAACCGTTCGATCATGGCCAGTGAGCATTTGACCGCGCGCTCCGCATGGTCCGGCTGGCCGACCGGCGCCCCCCAGAGCGCCATGATCGCGTCGCCCACGAACTTGTCCAGGGTCCCCTCATGTTCGAACACGATCTCCGTCATTGCGCCCAGGTACTCGTTCAGCAGCGAGACGACCTCTTCGGGCTGATGCTTCTCGGAGAACGACGTGAAGCCGCGGATGTCCGAGAAGAGGACCGTGATCTCCTTGCGGTCACCGCCCAGTTTGGCCTTGTTCGGGTCCTTGATCAGCTCGTCGACAATGCGTTTCGAGACGTAACTCGAGAACATCTTCCGGATGTCCCGGGCGCGCCGCTCTTCCGTGAAGAACCGGTAGGCCGTCTGGCTCGTGTACCCGAAGAACAGGGCGGAAGCGGGGTAGACCATGTTGAACCAGATCCCCCTGGCGACGAAGAGGTAGTACACGGCGCCGATATAGCCGGAGAACAGCGCCAGGAACAGGACGGCGCCCGCCCCGGCACCGAGCCGCGGCAGGAATATCCCGAGCAGGATCGCGAACAGGAAGATGAGGAACACGACCGAGGCCTCGGTGTGCTCGATGAAGTCTCCCCGCAGGATGTTGTCGACCACGCTCGCGTGCTTCTCGATGCCCGCCATGTTCGGGGAAAAGGGCGTCACGCGCAGGTCGTAGATGCCGATGGCCGTGGCGCCGATCAGGACGATCTTGTCCCTGAACGTGCCCGCCGGCAGGTTCCGGTCAAGGATGTCGGACACGGAGTACATCGGGAACATGCCGTTCGGACCCCGGTAATTGATCAGCATGCGGCCGTATCCATCGGTCGGTATGGCCGTGGCGCCCAGCCGGACCTTACGCCGGTAGTCGAGCGCCAGGTCCTCCTTCTTCAGGCCGCGGTACAGCCACGCCGCCTGCAGGCCGATGGGAGGATAGAAATCCCCCTGGTAGTCGATGGCCAGTGCCTCCCACCGGAGCGTACCGTCGGCGTCGGGGATCATGTTGATGTGCGCAAGACAGTTGGCGACCGAGGAGAACCGGAGCAGCGTCGGGAGCACCATTTTCGCCTTGAAGGGCTCGAAGGGCTCATGGGTGTTCTTGAGCACGGTATAGGCCGAGGGCGTCATGAAATCGATCTTCCTGTTCGTGAAGCCCGATTCCTTGTATCCCGCCTCCGTAAAGTCGAACACCATTGGCAGGATCACCCTGCCGCTCCGCATGATGGCGCGCTGGAAGAGATCGTCGGACTCCACGTTCTCCGGCTCCGTGAAGAAGACGTCGAACACGATCACCTTCGCGCCCTCCTCCGTGAGGCGGTCCACGACCCTGCCCCACACCGAGCGCGGCCACGGGAAGCGCCCGAGCTTGTTGATGCTCTTTTCGTCGATGGCCGCGATCACGGTTTCGGGCCCCGGCTTGACCGGGCCGCGGACCAGGAAGCGCATATCCAGCGTCTTCTGCTCCAGCACGTCGAAGAACCTGAAGTTCCCTATGTTCATGGCCGAGAGCGCGATCGCCACGATCAGCGCTATCGTGATGCCTGCCCGCTTGCCGCCCGTCAATTTCATTGCGACTCCCGATTAAGAACTATCGATCCGAGTCCAGGATGTTTCCCTGTTATTACGCCATCTCCCCGAAGATCTC
Source organism: Nitrospirota bacterium (assembly GCA_035516965.1). NCBI lineage: Bacteria > Pseudomonadati > Nitrospirota > Nitrospirota bacterium. The sequence goes on along the minus strand of DATIZR010000084.1, from coordinate 625 downwards.
TCTCATCTCCAGATAGCGGACAAGCCGGTCCACCTGGTCCTGGTTCGTGATACGCACCTTATCTCCGGCAAGCTCCACGATCCTTACGCTTGCCAGTTTCTCCAGGATCATCCTGACCTGGGAGTGCTCGATGCCGGCCAGGCCGGCAAGGTCCTCGACGGTCATGAGGAATTCTCCGCTCTTTTTCTGCTCCTTCACCTGTTTGGCGAGAAGGCTTACCAACCTGCTGGTGTTGTCCTTGATCATCAGGGCTTCCATCTGCTCGTTGGCCTCGCGCAGGCGGTCGGCCAGGCGCTTGATGAACCGGACGGCGATCTCCACGTTGCCGCGGATAAGCGCGTCAAAGGTCTTCCGGTCGATCACGAGCATTTCGCAGGGCTCCAGCGTCTCGGCCGTTGCCGACCGGGGCTTGTCGTTCAGGATCGCCATCTCCCCGAAGAACTCGCCCTTCTCGAGCGTCGCGAGCGTCTTCTCGACGCCGCGGATGCGCTTGCTGATCTTCACCTTCCCGGACTGGATGATGTACATCTCCTCGCCGCGGTCGCCCTCCTGGAACAGCACCGTGTTCCCCGGGATCTTTTTGCCGAACCGGGAAAAGAGCATTGCCTGAACGTCACTCATGGTC
>DATIZR010000083.1 GCA_035516965.1 Nitrospirota bacterium | reverse complement strand
GTGCCTTCATAGATCTGCAGGATCTTGGCGTCCCGCATCATCTTCTCGACGGGATATTCCTTCATGTAGCCCGAGCCGCCCATTACCTGGACGGCGTCGGTAGTGACCTTCATCGCGACATCGGTGGCGAAGAGCTTTGCCATGGCCGAAGCGCGCGAGAAGTCCTTGGCACCGCTGTCGATCAGCCGGGCCACGGAATAGACCAGCGCCCGGGCCGCCTCGGTCTGGGTCTGCATGTCGGCCAGCATGTGCTGGACCGCCTGGAACGAGGTGACCGGCTGGCCGAACTGCACCCGGTGCTTCGCGAAAGCGAGCGCCTCATCGATCGCTCCCTGTGCAACGCCGACGCCCTGCGCGCCGACGCCGGTCCGCGAGCTGTCCAGGGTCTTCATGGCAACGATGAATCCCATGCCCTCCCGGGCGATCAGGTTCTCTTTCGGGATGCGGCAGTTGTTGAAGATGAGTTCGGTGGTGGAGGAGGCGCGAATGCCCATCTTGTTCTCCTTCTTGCCGAACGTGAAGCCGGGGGTGCCTTTCTCGACGATGAAAGCCGACGCGCCGCGGGGCCCCTTTGCCTTGTCGGTGATGGCGATGACGGTGTAGATGTCGGCCTCGCCGCCATTGGTGATCCACTGTTTCGTGCCGTTCAGGACATACTCATTTCCGTCGAGCCGGGCCGTGGTCTGGACGCCGCTCGCGTCGCTGCCCGCATTGGCTTCCGTCAGGCCGAACGCCACCAGCTTCCTGCCCGAGGCAATATCGGGAAGGTACTTCTTCTTCTGGGTGTCTGACCCGCTCAGGAGGATCGGGTAGGTGCCCAGGGCGTTCGCGGCGAAGCTGGTCGAAACGCCCACGCAGGCCCGGGAAAGCTCCTCGACGGCGATGTAGAGCTCGAGGCTCTTCTTCCCGAGCCCGCCGTACTCTTCAGGGATGTAGATGCCAAAGAGGTCGGACTGGGCTATGGCTTTCATGATCTCCGTCGGGAACTTGTTGTGCTCGTCCAGTTCCGCGCGTGCCGGCACGATCTTCTCCACTGCGATCTGCCGCGCGAGATCGCGGATCATGGTCTGGTCCTCTGTCAGCAGGTAATCCATTGATACCTCCAAATAATACCGGAAATTTACAATTGAACGCGGGAAATGGCAAATTGAAAAGGGATGCAGAACTGATTCGAAGAATCAATTTTCAATTCCCGCTGTTCCACTTCACCACGTGTTACCATCGCACCAGGGCCGACGCCCAGGTCAGACCGCCGCCGAAGGCTTCGAACAGCAGGAGCTGGTTCTCCCTGATCCTGCCGTCGCGCACCGCCTCGTCGAGCGCCATGGGGATCGAGGCCGCCGACGTGTTCCCGTATTTCGGAAGCGTAAGGACCACCTTCTCCATCGGCATGGCCAGGCGCTGCGCCATCGCCTGGATGATGCGGAGGTTCGCCTGGTGGGGCACGAGGAAGTCGATCTCCTCGGGCTTTACCTTGTTATGCTTCAGGGTCTCCTGCACCACGCCTTCCAGCGACCGGACCGCGGCCTTGAAGGTCTCGTTTCCCTTCATCTTGATGAAGTGCATTCGCTTCCGGATCGTGTCGTGCGATGCCGGATGCTGGGCTCCTCCGGCAGGCACATGGATCAGGTCCCCCAGCCCGCCGTCTGAGTGAAGATGCGTCGAGAGGATGCCGCGCTTGCCCGAATGCCGCTGGATCACCGCTGCGCCCGCACCATCTCCGAAGAGAATGCACGTCGAACGGTCTTCCCAGTCCGTGAACCGCGACAGGATCTCGGCGCCGACAAGGAGGATGTTCTTGTAGGTGTCTGCCTTGATGAACGCGTTCGCAATCGACATCCCGTAGATAAAGCCCGAGCATGCAGCAGAAATGTCGAACGCGGCGGCCTTTCGCGCCCCGAGCTTTTCCTGGAGCACGCAACCCATGCTCGGCAGGATCGTGTCCGGGGTCATCGTCGCCACGAGAATGAGGTCCAGCTCGTCCGCACCGACCCCGGCGGCTTTCAATGCCCGCTTGCTGGCCTCGTAGGCCAGGTCGGAGGTCGTCTGCCCCTGTTCCGCGATCCTTCGCTCCCGGATGCCCGTGCGCTCGAGAATCCATGCGTCGCTGGTGTCGACCAGTTTCTCCAGATCATGGTTCGTCATGATCTTCTTCGGGGCATAGGACCCGGTCCCCGTTATGCGTGCAAGGATCATTTCGTTTTCACGAGCTCCATATTTTTCTCGATGTCCTCACGGATGTGCCTGTTCACGTCGCTCCGGGCGAGCTCCGCGGCGACGCGGATGGCGTTCTTGATGGCGCGCTCCGATGACCTGCCGTGGCTGATGATGCTGATCCCGTCGATCCCGATCAGAGGCGCCCCCCCGTACTCGGCATAGTCGACGCGCTGCTTCAGGGCCCGGAAGGCGGGCCTCATGAGGAGATAGCCCAGCTTCCGCATGATATTATCGCCGATGTTTTCCCGGAGCATGATGCCGATGGCATCGGCGACGGACTCGGATACCTTGAGCACCACGTTGCCGATGAAGCCGTCACAGACGATGACGTCCGCCTTGCCCGACATCACGTCCCGGCCTTCGACGTTCCCGATGAAGTTGATCGAGGTCTCGGTCAGGAGCTTGAACGCCTCCTTGGTAAGCTCGTTCCCCTTGGTCTCTTCCTCGCCGATGGACAGCAGGCCGACGCGGGGGTTCGGAATCTTGAGCAGGTTCTTCGCGTACACGGTGCCCATGACGCCGAACTGCACGAGGTGCAGCGGTTTACAGTCAACGTTCGCACCGACGTCGAGCACGATCGCGGTCCCCGTGACATTCGGCATGAAGGTTGCGATGGCGGGACGCTCGACACCGCCGAGCTTGCCCAGTACGAACAGCGAGGTGGTCATGGCAGCGCCGGTATGCCCCGCGCTGATCACGGCCACCGCTTCACCGCTCTTTACGAGTTCGTTCGCCACCCGGATCGAGGAGTTCTTTTTCCTCCGGAAGACCGTCGCAGGGGAATCGAGCATGTCGACGACCTCGGTGGCATTCTGTATTTCCAGGGGGAGCGACGCAATGCCGGAGTGTTTCCCAAGTTCGGCCTCGATGGACTCTGCGATGCCGACGAGAATGATGCCGACGCCGAATTCCCGTGCGGCCTGCACCGCCCCCTCGACAACGGCGTGCGGTGCATTATCTCCCCCCATCGCATCAACGGCGATCTTCATCCGAAACTCCATGACAATATAAAAGGCAAAGAGCGACACCGGAAACATGCGGTATCGTCCCTTTGCCTTCGTGGAAGCGCTGGCGTGCTATATCTGCTGGACCGTGATGACCTCGCGGCCATTATAGGTGCCGCAGGACATGCAGGCGTGATGCGGCTTCTTGACCTCCTGGCACTGCGGGCAGACCGCGAGATTCGGCGCCTTGAGATGTTTGTGCGTTCGTCTCTTGTCCCTGCGGGATTTGGAGTGTCTGTGTTTTGGGTTTGCCATTTCGTGTCATGCTCCTTCTATTTTTTAAATAAGTCTTTCAATTCCGCAAAGGGCCCGAAGCCTTCCTGCCCGCGGTCGCTGCAGCCGCAGGTCGCGGCATTCAGGTCCGTTCCGCAGGTCGGGCAGAGGCCTTTGCAGCCCGGATCGTGCAGCGGAACCATCGGAACGGAGATGAGCAGCTGTTCCTTGACGAACTCAAAGGGGTCGATCTCATCGCCCTGATAGAAATCGGTCTCGAGCTCCCCCCCGGTCAGCTCGTGCTCGGGTTCCGCGCCCATGGCGGCGACGGGGGAAGCTTCGATGTTCAATTCCGCATCTATGCTATAGGGAAATCTCTTCAGACAGCGGCTGCACTCAAGCTCGGGTCGGGCCTGCACCCTGCCAGTCAACCGAATGATGCCGTCTCCCACCGGAATTATTTTCAATGCAGCCGTGACGGCAGTGGACGCTGTACCTTCATCGAAGAGATCGAGCTGTTGAGAAAGCTCCAGTGTCAGCCCCTCCGGAGGTATGTCATTGATTTTGATCGCCATTTCTACGGTTCTCGGGGCTGTAAGTCACGAATTATATAGAGAAGCCCCCATTTTGTCAAGAAGAATTACCGGCTGGTCAGTAGTGCGAGTACGGCTGCAAGGGACAAAACCTTGTGCAATGGCTTTTTTATGCGATTTTAGATTCCCCCATGCTCGCAAAAAGCGGGTTTAGCCCTGCCTGGAGCGGTCTCCAGGGGAGGCGCGTCGTCCGATGGCTTCCTGAACTGCCCGCTCTTCTTCGACAGCGACCTTCTCCCCCTTTACCATATCGACCCGCCAGAGAAGGATAATGCCGATAATGAAGAAAACAGCGATTGACAAAATGCTTGAGCGAGGACTGCGGGTGATGAGACCCACGGCACCATAGAGCAGGGGACCCAGAATGCCGGCGAACTTCTCGCTGAATCCATAGAAACCAAAGAACTCCCCTGATTTGGACGGAGGCGAAAGCCGGGCATAGATGGTCCGGCTCAAGGCCTGCGTGCCGCCCTGCACCGTTCCGACGAGCCATCCGATCATGAAAAACTCGGCTTTCGTTGTCAGGTAGTAGCCCCAGCAGGGAACAATGATATAGATCAGTAGCCCCAGAAGCACCGCGTGTTTTGTATCAATTCTCTTTGTCATGCCAGCAAAAAGGAAGCGGCCCAGGCACAGGGTAAAGATGATTCCTGCGATCTGGTCCGCTGCGAGCATGCCGAGGGCATTTCGGACGCTCAGGGCGGCCTTTGTCCGTGCATACAGACCGACCCACGGGAGCGTTGCCGCGGTCCAGAGGACCATGGACAGGTATGCGCTGCGCAGTCTACACGACGCGTCCGGGATGCGTCCGTACATCATCGCGTAGGGGAATGCCACCATCTGGGTCATGAGCAGGGTCCCGATCAGAACCGGCATGTCAAGGCCGAGTGCCGCTCCATATGCCGTCGCGAGCAGAATGATGGCCCCCACACCTTCCATATAGAACCAGAAGGCAATGAGCATTTTGAAAAGCTCGCGGTACCTCCTGATATCGCGAAAGGTATTTCTGATCTGGACCAGGGCCCCCCGAAGCGGTGTTACGCTCCTGGTCCCGTTCAGAGACTGTATCCTGGGCTCAGGGACATTGATGGCGAGCGGCAGCATGAAAGTGATCCACCAGATCCCAACAGAGAGAAAGGCGGTCCGTACCGCGAGATCTGCGCTCATACCGAAGGTGCCGGAAAGAAGAAACACGGCGGTATTGAGAGCCAGCAGGAGTCCTCCCCCGACATAGCCCATTGCATAACCCAGGCTGGATACGCGGTTCATGTCCTCGGGATGAGCAATGTGCGGCAGAAGGCTGCTGTTCAGCCCCAGGGCGACATTGACGAGGACCTGCGTAAGAAAATAGAGCAGCAGCGCTTCGATCCACATGCCCGCGGTAAGGAAAAACATCGAAGAGGCAAGGACGGCTCCGGCGATCGTGATGCGGATAAGAATGCGCTTCCGCTGGTCCGTGATGTCTGCGTAGGCCCCGATGACCGGCGCCAGAATGGCGGCAATGAACAGGGCGCAGGAAACAGTGAATGCGAACACGGAGGAGGCGGTATTCCGTGCAAGGGCCCGAGCTGCCTCATCGATGACCCCCGTCGATGATCTTAGGAAGGCAGGAGCGGCAATGGTCAGGTAGTAGGGCGGGAAAAAAGTTGTCGCCGTCGTCGTGATATAGGCGTGATCAGCCCAGTCGTAGAACGACCAGGATAGCACACGGCGTCCATAGTTCAGTTCATTTCTGGCATCAGAGATACGGCTGTTCATTCTTAAATGCGGGAACGTCAATTACTGCCGGCTGGTGAGCTCTCATCAACCGGGATGCTACGGCTCATGACCTTTTGTATCGTTCATGGCAACGTAGCACGAAGAGGTCCAAGAATGCAAGGCAATTCCCTGAGCTGGCGGATTCAGCTTGTTTCCATTCCAGCCGTTATCAGGAGGCGGTTG
>DATIZR010000082.1 GCA_035516965.1 Nitrospirota bacterium | reverse complement strand
ACAAGAGGAGTTCTCTGAAATGGATCCTTGCCCCTGCGGTTCAAACGTTGATTACGGCTCCTGCTGCGGCCCCCTTATCTCGGGCGAGCAACGGGCGGCGACAGCCGAGCAGCTCATGCGCTCGCGGTACAGCGCCTACGTCAAGCAAGAGATACCCTATATTCTCACATCCCTGCACCGCGATCACCGGTCCGACTATGACGAAAAGAGCAGCCGCGCCTGGGCTGAACGGGCCCGGTGGCACGGGATCACGATCCTGAAGACGATCAGCGGCGGACCGGATGACGCAGAGGGCCAGGTGGAGTTCACGGTGTCCTACACGGAAAACGGGCTCAGGCAAGAGCACCACGAGCTCTCCTCTTTCAAGAAGGAGGAGGGGGTCTGGTACTTCACGACCGGGAAGACGATGCCGAAACCGGTCTCCCGCGCCTTGCCCAAGACCGGCCGCAACGATCCCTGTACCTGCGGAAGCGGCAAGAAGTTCAAGAAGTGCTGCGGGAATTGACCTTCATAATCACAGATTAACACAGGTAATCGGTTTTCAAATAAGCAGCAGAGAACGGCGAAAAAAAACGAATACAGCCCGACAGGAGAGGAACGGGAAATGCGGAAACAGGATGACGATCAGATCAAGCGGCGATTTTCTTCGATCAAGAACCGGCAGATCCTCGCCATCGTGCTGGCGCCGGCCCTCATGTTTCTTCTTGCCGCGGCCTGGAAGCGGCCGGACCTCTTCGGGCAGTTCTCGAAAGGGACGATCACCATCGCCCAGATCCTGGTTATCCTGTCCTTCATCAACTTCAGCGCCTGGAACTGGATATGCCCCTCCTGCAAAAAATATCTCGGCAATGATATCTTCACGCAGAGCTGCAAGAAGTGCGGGGCAAGGCTGATGTAAGAGTTGCAAGCGTGAGAGACTCTTTGTCCTGCGCCGGGCCCGTTGCCCCTTGCAGTTCCCCCGGAACTCGTGATAAAATCCGGACGTGACGTGTCAGTTTCGCGCGCGATTGAATAAACCACTGCACAGGAGGAGGCACAATGGAGAAGGTTTCATGGAAGGACATCGGCCTGGTCAACACCCGTGAGATGTTCAAGAAGGCCATGGCGGGCAAGTACGCGATCCCGGCGTACAACTTCAACAACATGGAGCAGCTGCAGGCGATCGTCCTGGGATGCGTGGAGTCGAAGTCGCCGTTCATCCTCCAGGTTTCGAGCGGCGCGCGGAAGTACGCGAACCAGACCCTCCTGCGGTTCCTTGCGATGGGCGCCGTCGCCATGATCAAGGACGCAAATTCGCCGGTTAAGTTCAGCCTGCACCTGGACCACGGCGACACCTTCGAGCTCTGCAAGTCCTGCATCGACTCCGGCTTCTCCTCGGTCATGATCGACGGCTCGCACCACTCCTATGAAGACAACGTGAAAGTGACCAAGCAGGTGGTGGAGTACGCCCGCCAGTACGATGTCACGGTGGAGGGCGAGCTCGGCGTACTCGCCGGGATCGAGGACGCGGTGGTGGCCGACAAGTCGACCTACACGAAACCCGAGCAGGTTGAAGATTTCGTGAAGAAGACCGGCGTGGACTCCCTCGCCATCTCCATCGGCACCTCTCACGGTGCCATGAAGTTCAAGCCCGAGCAGTGCACCCGTGACAGCCGCGGCGTGCTCGTCCCTCCGGCGCTCCGGTTCGACATCCTCGACGAGATCGAGAAGCGCATTCCCGGCTTCCCGATCGTGCTGCACGGCGCGTCATCGGTCATCCCCGAATATGTGCAGATCATCAACTCGAACGGCGGCAAGCTCAAGGACGCCGTCGGCATCCCCGAGGACCAGCTCCGCAAGGCGGCGCGAAGCGCGGTCTGCAAGGTGAACATCGACAGCGACGGCCGGCTTGCCATGACCGCAATGATCCGGAAGACCATGGCCGAAAAACCGGCTGAGTTCGACCCCCGGAAGTACCTCGGCCCCGCCCGGGACGAGCTGATCAAAATGATCATTCACAAGAACAATGAGGTGCTCGGCTCATCGGGCCAGGCATAAGTCCCTGCGTTCCATTCAGGTATTGCGAATCTATCATCGGGGCCCCGGAGGCCCCGTTTTTTTGTCCCGGTGTCATTGAAAGGACTGGCGGACGTTCTTGTTCCCGGGTTATATTATGCAAAGAATCCACAATAAGGAAAAACGGTCCATGCCTTGGAAGACCATAGCCGTCGTGTCGGCGCTTTTTAGTATCACGGCACTGGGCCTGTACTCGCTGACTGCATCAAAAGGGGGATCTGCCATGGATTCAGCATTCAGCTTCGCGCAAAAACCGGGACCGAAGCCTCCCATCGATTCACGCGTACCTTCCGCGACCCGGACTGCCACGTTTGCCATGGGGTGATTCTGGGGCCCTGACTCCCGGTTCGGGAGTCTGCCCGGAGTGATCCGTACCCGCGTCGGGTATGCCGGGGGGACCGGCAGGAATCCTACTTATCACGATCTCGGCGGCCATGCAGAAACAGTCCAGATCGATTACGACCCTGCTGTCATCACGTACCGCGAACTGCTCGATATCTTCTGGAAGGGCCATGACCCTGCCAGCCAGGCCTGGTCGCGGCAATACGCGGCGATCCTCTTTTATCACGACGGGGAGCAGAAGATGCTGGCCGAGGAGACCAGAGAAGAGGTTGCTGCACAGATCGGCCGCCCGGTCCGGACGGAGATCGTCCCGTTCAGGGATTTCTTCGCTGCCGAGGACTACCACCAGAAGCACTCTTTGCGGCTGCACCCGGAATTCCTGGAGGAGCTCCGGAGAGCCTATCCGGACGTTCGAGACCTGGTCGCGTCCACCGCCGCGGCCCGCCTGAACGGATATCTCGGCGGCGAGGGCTCCTATGAAGATCTTATGAAGGAGCTGGACGACCTCGGGTTGTCTCCGCGAAGAAGAGAGTCCCTTCAGACAATAGTACGGCGTCAAAAGGGCGCTGCCTCCTGTACGGTGCCGCGGTAGGATTTTCCCGCTGATGACCGCTCCCCGCAATAATTTCGCCTTGACTAACATTTATCCGTGCGTGATAATCAACGCCATTAAAGACTAGTCCTATACCACAGAGTACACAGAGGGAGTATCCGTTCTTTTCCAAGGGGAGTATTTCTCCGTGTCCTCTGTGGTAAAATCGTTTCATTCTTGAGAGAAGATGGAAGGGCTGCTATGAAAGCTACGGACAAAAAAGTTAGCGCCTCAACCTGGCAGGATGAGATCAAACGCATCGCCGCCGGCATACGCCGGCGCGTGCTGGAGCACACGATAAGAAGCAACGGCGGGTACCTGAGCCAGGCCTGCTCGTCGGCGGAGATCTTCGCGACGCTCTATGGGAAGGTCATGAACCTTGGCCGCATTGACGCCCCTCTCATGCCGAAGCCGTTCCCCGGAGTGCCGGGCCCGGACAACCCGGGGTACTTCACCGGTGCCTCATTCAACGGGCCGGGCAGGGACAACGACCGGTTCTTTCTCTCGCCCGCGCAGTATGCCCTGGTGCTCTACGCCACTCTGATCGAAACCGGCCGCATGGCCGAGGAGGGCCTGCTCCAGTTCAACAGGGACGGGAGCAGCGTCGAGATGATCGGCGCGGAACATTCACCGGGCATGGAATCCATGACCGGCTCGCTCGGCCAGGGGATCAGCCAGGCGGCGGGCACGGCCATGGCGCGCAGGAGGAACGGGGAGAAGGGCCGGGTGTTCCTCTTCATGTCCGACGGCGAGTTCCAGATCGGCCAGACCTGGGAGGCGATCCAGGCCATGTCCTTTCATATGCTCGACAACGTGATCATCTACGTGGACGTGAACGGCTTCCAGTGCGACGGCAAGATGTGCAACGTCATGGACATCGAGCCCCTGGACAAGCGTCTCGAGGCCTTCGGCTGCCGGGTCTTCCGCGTGAACGGCCACGACGTGAAACGCCTCGCGGAGGCCGGCGGCCTGAAGCCGGACGGCCGCCCCACCGTGGTGGTCTGCGACACCGATGCCGCTCGGTGCCTGGACATTCTCAAGTCGCGCGCGCCGAAGATGCACTATGTGCGGTTTACGAGCGAAGAGGAAAAAGCGCGGTATGCCGAAGCCCTGGCGGAGTTGTCCGGGAAGGAGATCGTTCTCCCCCCGAAGAAGGCAACATCCGGAGAAAAGGCCCGAATTGGCCCCGAGATCGTGACCAGGGTGCACGCGAAAAATCTCGTGAAATGGGCGGCGGACAAGCCCAAGGTGCTCGTGCTTTCCGCTGACCTGACCAGCTCCACCGAGATCGACCTCTTCCGGGAAGCCTATCCCGACCGTTTCCTGTCCATGGGCATCGCCGAGCAGAACATGCTGAGCTTTGCCGCAGGCCTCGCGCGGGAAGGCTTCATCCCTTTCGTGCACACTTTCGCCGTCTTCATCTACCGCCGGGCCTACGACCAGATCGCCATGTCCGTGGCCTATCCCAATCTGCCCGTCCGCATGATCGGGTTCCTGCCCGGCATCACCACGCCGGGAGGAGCGACCCACCAGGCGATCGAGGACATCACGCTCATGCGCTCGCTCCCGAACATGACCGTTCTCGAGTGCGGGGACGCGACCGAGGTGGAGACGATCCTCGACGCGATGCAGGGGATCAGGGGTCCCGTGTATGTGCGCATGCTCCGGGGAGAGATCCCGCGCCTGTTCCAGAAGCCCTTCGAGCTTGGACGATCGCGCGTGTTGTGCGGGGGGAAGGATCTCGTCGTGCTGTCCAGCGGCATCATGACCGAAGAGGCGATGCGCGGCGTGCAGGCGCTGAACCAACGGGGACTCTCGGTCCAGCACCGGCACATCTCGACCCTGAAGCCGTTCAACGATGAGGCCGTCATCGACGCGATCGCGCAGTCCCGTTTCGGCGTCGTCACCATGGAGAACCACACAATCATCGGCGGTTTGGGGAGCGTCATTGCCGAGAAGATGGCGGAAGCGGGGCTGGCAAAGAAGCTTGTGCGGATCGGGCTTCGCGACACCTTCAGCCACGGCGCGAGCAAGCAGTATCTCCTGAAAGAACACCGGATGGACGCGCTGTCCCTCGTCCGCGAGGTCGAAACCCTGGCCGGGCAGCGGTTCGATATATCAGAGGACGAGCTTGCGAAGGCGCACGTCGCGGCAGTGCACAGCGCGGCTAAGGCGGAGGCGCTGTAAGGCAGTCGGGCAGGCTGCGCCTTGGCGGTTTAAAGATTTTGGTTCCGGCTTGTCCGGGTTAGGAGTTCGGAGTGCGGAGCAAGAAGATCAACGTTAAAAAAGACAAAGGCAAGCCTGCCCTGATACGTGAGGCCAAAGCGTTGCTGGGAAAGGCCGAATTGACCGAAGCTCTCACAGAACTTCACATGGATCAGAACGGGGACGTCGGATTTCTATTGAAGGTGCTGAAGGAACGCCCGAGGAACTTCAATCCCTTTATCCTCAAGGGCATGGCCATCTATAAGGAGCCGTCGACCCTGGACAGGAAGACTACGGAGCTGGTCGCGATCGGAGCGGCAGCTGCTCTCCGGTGCGACCATTGTCTCGAGGCGCACATGCGCCGGGCCAGGGAACAGGGGGCATCGCTGGAAGAAGTGATGGATGCGATCCTTGTTGCCGGAGCCATCTCGGAGTCGTCCACGCTTTCTGTCGGCTTCAGGAAATACAGGCAACTGGAAGGGAAGATAAAGAAAGACAAGCCGGACGAGGAGTAGCTCCGATGTTTCATGCCGCAGCTGCCGGCTTTTACCTTGAAAAGGTCCTGCAAAAATGCCTTGCTGGAACAGCCGAGAGTTTAACCAATCTGAGCTCTCATATACAGGTTTTTTCAATAACGCTCTTCGCTTCTTCCTTGGTAATGCCATATTGATAGTAAATATATAATGACACCATGTCAGCGAGCTGGTCTACAGAAATATCCGGCATGATCTCAAGGATCTCTTCCTTAAAGTAATTTGCCGCTTCACAAAGTGGCATCTCATCTTTCTTAATCATACATTTTCTCCCTTCATCTTATATATTTGATTATATATTTGAATAAACCTGATCCAACTGTTATCGAGATGAGCTAGGAATAGCTCGCCAACCCACGCTTCAACAAAATCAAGTATAAGCGATAACGCAAGGGTAGTCAAGGCGACACTTTGAACCAGCGGCTATGAACAACCGATTTAACTGACTGTCGCCGCACCCTTTTTACACCCTGGGGACCGCGGATTTGGAGGAAATATATAGGCCAAATGTCCGTTTAAAATATAAAAAGCAGGCCATGCTGCGCGGCCTGCTTGTGTCGTGTAATTGCACTCGTTGAGAGTATCTGCTGACGTAATGCCGAATGAAGGAAGCCTATTTTGCCGTTTCTCCAGCCCTCTTTTTCCTGTCCTTGCCCGTCTTCTTATCTTTATCAATTTTTGCCACTTTTTTTTGCGTGTCTTTATTTTTGACCGGCTTCTTTTCTTTTGTTGATGGTGCTCCCTTTGGCAAATTATCCCAGGGCATCTTTGTCTCGTCTTCTGCATACACGACACCAAGGACAAGTGATAACACTGCTGCCGTGAGGAGTGCGACTAATTTTTTCAAGATACATTCACCTCCTTTTTTGGATTTCTCCTTTTGTCGGAAAGTTTCTCGAATATCCTAACCCGGACAAACCGGATCAAAACCAGAAGCTAAAGGCGTCTCTCGCGGAGCACGCGGAGGACGCAGAGTTTAAAACCAAAATCCGAAAGTCTTTCATGGCGAATTATTTTTTTATTTTCTCTGCGAGCTCTGCGCCTCCGCGAGAAATTTTCTTGCCATTTTGTAAAGAATTTGATTTGTTAGTTGCTGAATGCCGTCAATAATCGCAAGGGAATCGAAGCTCACACTGTGTAAAGTATATGAGGTGTTCATGCTTTAATCTGTGATTCTGGTTACATTCTCAAAATGCATCGAATACGTCAAATACGCCCATAAAGAACTGATTGAACACGCAATACACCCCCCGGATTGGCTGAGTTGCAACGTTTGGAGCCGGACCTTAAAATTGACATTCTTACGCCGTCTTGTTATTCTTCTGCATGGCTGGAGTGCAATAAAAGGTAATCTTGGATAAAATCAAGAACGGCTCAGCTTTAATACGCAGCAAATTCAGACCTTGAATTGGAGGACACCGTCAATTGGGCAATGAATACGAGAGGCGATTGTCAGTCAAGATGGGTCGCGTATTGACATCCGGTATTGTTCACATAAGGATTTCCAAAGAGTCCAACTGTCCAACCAGTACAAGAACCGGGAGCAGGTCAACACCGGCGAAAAGGAGCACTCGATGAATAGCGAGAGCACCGCGGGCAAAGGACAGGAGAATATGCCAGAGTTTTTTTATGACGCTGAATTTCAAATAAAATATCCCGGCGTGAAAGTGCCGCCGCCTTGCTATTTGGCATCGGGAGCAAAGATCATCGCCTATGTGCCGAACAAGAGCCTGACTGTCGCCTTCCCTGTGCGGGAAGACCAGACAAATCCCGTCGGTTCGCTCCAGGGCGGGATCCTAGGCAGTTTTTTCGACGACACCTTCGGTCCGCTATCGTTCAAGACCATGCGCAAGCCCTGCGTGTCCATCGATATAACTGTTAACTTTATAAGGCCGGTTAGACCCGGTGAGACCGTGGTGATCATGGCGGAGTTCAAGTCTAAGGGCAAAAAGTTGGTCCAGATGTACGGCGAGGCTCACAACGACAAGAATAAACTGATCGCAACAGCAACCAGCAATTTGATGGTGTACGAACCGTGAAGCTTCGACGGGAATGGGCGTCGAATTAGCGATTCTCGTGAGAGTTACTCTGTCATAAAAAGACAATAAGTGGCGCGCAAGAATTCTTCCTGTACTATACATACGTAACAGTTGTATTGAGAGTGTAACTTTAATTCTGTATTTGTTGACCATTATCATTGACATCTTCTTAGGTCAGGCATATATCAGTAAATTAAAATATCTTCTAGGTAATTACACAATAAAACATGCACATAACTTGAAACGCATTTGCGCACGGATTAACTTTGCTCAATAATTGGTTAAATAGTAATGGAGATAATACGATGAAGTGCCTTCGAGCTTCACTGCTGCTATTACCGTTAATCTTAATTTATATTCCGTGTAACGCTGGATTATGTTTTGCAGAGGGCAATACCATAAAGGTAGTGGAAATACAACCTGATCCATTTTTACCTCTTGTATTGAGCAGCGAAGTTCATTTTATGGTGAAAGTTGAATACAATATGGTTGATCCTCTAGGAGATATCACAGTAATTATTCAAAAAGGCGAATTCGGCGGAGTTGATCCCATTATCGCATCCATAAGGAAGGTTGTGCCTAAGGGATCGGGCTCAATTGTTTTGGAACAAACTGCGAGGGTGCCCGAAACGAGAGTTCTCAAGGTAGCCACACAAATACTGGGTTTTGGGACAACAATTATAAATCATACCAATGATACACTTGACTTCAAAGAATATTCAGTAATAAAACCCTATAATATAGTACTTGTAAATCCGAATATACAGCAAGTAGAGATGAGCAACCTGTCGCTTAAAAGATCATACAGTTTTGGCGGTCCTCAAAGGTTCAAAATAGAAGAGTTGCTGGCTAAACGCGACTTTCAATCACTTGAGCAATTGCTTGAACAAATGTTACGGCAATATAAAATTGATACGCAATATGAAGGATATCTTCAACAAGCGTACGAGTCATTTAGTCCATTTTATGAAATAGCACTGAGAGATTTGGATCTGTGGGTCTCGACAAGAGGATCCTATATTTCATTTTGTGCCAGAGGCGTTTATAAGGCACTGCAGGCATCTTCAGTATTTGAAAAGAATAAACATCAACTCTATCTTGATGCTTCAAATGATTTACAGACGTCCATTAAGAAGAATCCCTCGCTAATGCCAGCATATACATGGCTGATTAAAATAGCAACTAAGACATCTGATGTGCCGTTTACGGCAATTGAAATTCTGAAGCAGGCGGAAAAAAACGACCCAAGTACATTTAATGTTAGATACGAATATATGATGTCCTTGAAACCGGCGTTCGGTGGTTCATATGAAAAGATGAATGTATTTTCAGTGCAGGCAGCAAAATACGCCAACTTGAACCCTTTATTGTGGTCTTTGCAGGGGGAGGTAGATGCTGATCGTGCGGATAATTCCTATCGTGATGATAATTGTGCCGCTGCCATTAAATATTACACCGCAGCATTGAAATTCGGAGATCGTACATCATGGCTCAAAAATAGGGCTTATTGCTATGAAAGACTCGGCCAAAACAATGAAGCGAGGGCTGATTTTGAGAGGATTCGCTATTACAATTTGCAAGATAACGCGGTAGTTGCTAGATCTCCGCTAGTAGATCTTTCTACTATGAATTATCAAGTAAAAGAGAACGGTTATGTAGATCCGAAAATTAATACTTATAATATTCATTCATATGTCGTTTTGCCTGTTGAGCATCATGTTGAGTTTCTTGATGCTAGGCCATGGGAGGGTCAGCGTGTAATTAAAAGAAATACAGATAAAATTGAACTAATGATGCTTCGATTAGGGCATGAATGTGTAGAGCGCGCTAAATTAGAGGCACTCTTGAGAGAGCAGAAACTATCTCAAACTGGCTTAACCATAGAGAAAGCACAATATGTTGGAAAATTAATAAATGCCGACGCAGCGATAATTACGACCATCCCTGGTATGGGAATTCACCATAGCCAAAGTGCTTATTTTGTGGACATAGATATTAAAGCTGTCTCGGTCTCGACTGGTCAAATTCTTTGGAAATCGCTTCTCAAGGGCTTTGTAGTGACGGAGCTTTTTGGAAATGACTATGAAGTAGTTCTAGACAATATTGAAACAAAACTCTACGAGCTATTGGAGCGTAAACTGAATGAGAAAATGCATCCTTAAAACCAGCCGACAACTTAGTAAAAAATGATATTTTTTAACAAAGCATTTCACCTATTTAAAACATCGTGCGGAGGTAATCGTGAAAGAATCATTGAAAGCAAGTTCCTTGGTTCTAATTGCAGTTATGAGCATAATGTCTATCGTCGCAATGAGCAATCCGTGCGCCAGTGCGAACAAGCAACAATTTCTTGATAATGGCAATGGTACGGTGAGCAATCAGGTAAACGGTCTCGTATGGCAGCAAACACCCGATTGGCAAACAAGGGAGTGGTCAGCGGCCATCACCTATTGCACAAATCTCACGCTAGCTGGCAAAAAAGATTGGAGATTGCCGACATTGAAGGAGTTGAGCACGCTTATCGATACCACAAGAAGCGCACCTGCCATCGATACAACATATTTTATGATGACCCAAGGCATGAGATATTGGACCGTGAGTACCTATGACGACAATCCAGAGTTAAAGTGTTTCGTGTACTTTTATAACGGGACCAAGGCCTGCTCGGACAAAAGCAACGAATTTCTTGTACGTTGTGTTCGAAATGCGCCGTGAGTTCGATCGATATCATGTTTCAAACCGAATCATGCATTCAAACTTCAACCGATATGTAACACCTCCGGCTGATTAGCTGCGATTGCACACTTGTAGGTGAAGCTGATAACAATCCTCATCGCACCTTGATGATATAGAGTCAGATTGTAATTGAGATTTCATACACGTTCCGCAATTAAAGGTTTTTCGAACGTTTCTATGCCCATTATCAAACAAACCTGTACGCCATCCTCAATGTTCTCGGGCGATCGTTTTTCCGTGACCTACCGTATCTTCGGCAGCGAGAAGGAAGCACGTCTCAAGGCAGAGGACATCTGTATCGAGCAGACCGTGGAATTCCCTGCCGATGAAGTTCCGGAGGGAGTGATCAGGGACCACGTGTTCGGAAGGATCGAGTCCTTCAAGCCCTCGGGTCAGGACGGTTATGAAGCGGTGATCAGCTATGCCGTTGAGATAACTGCCGGTGAACTGACCCAGCTCCTGAACGTGGTCTTCGGCAACAGCAGCATCAAGCCCGGCATCCGGGTGGAGCATCTCGAACTTCCTCCCTGCTTGTTCAAGTCATTCAAGGGTCCGCGGTTCGGGCGGCAAGGGCTTCGAGAGATCCTGAAGGTTCCGAGGCGTCCGCTCCTGTCGACGGCGGTGAAACCCATGGGCCTCTCGTGCGCGGAGCTCGCGGACCTGGCCTATCGCTTCGCGCTCGGCGGCATGGACATGATCAAGGATGACCACGGCCTGACCGATCAGTGCTGCTCGCCCTTCGAGGAGCGGGTCAAACGCTGCGCCGAAGCAGTGCAACGGGCGAACAGGGAGACCGGGTTTTCTTCTATATATATAGCGAATGTAACCGCGCCCCAGCGGGAGGTCTTGAAAAGGGCGAAGATGGCAAAAAACGCCGGGGCGGGCGGCATCATGGTAGCTCCCGGGCTGGTCGGCATGGACCTGATGCGTGAGCTGGCCGATGACGACTCGGTCGGGCTGCCGATCCTGACGCACCCCGCGCTGCAGGGCAGCTTCGTGACCGGCCCGAACGGCATCGCGCACGGCGTCATCTTCGGGCAGCTTGCCCGTCTCGCGGGCGCGGACGCGACCATCTTCCCGAACTTCGGAGGGAGGTTCTCCTTCAGCCGCGAGGAATGCCGCGCCATCGTGGAGGCCTCCCAGGAACCCATGGGAAACCTGCGATCCATCTTTCCCGCGCCCGGAGGCGGCATGAGCCTCGATCGGGTGCCGGAGATGCTTGAGACCTACGGCCGGGACCTGATCTTCTTGATCGGCGGCGGGCTGTTCAAGCACGGGCCGGACCTGGTCGAGAACTGCCGTTACTTCAGGGCGATGGTGGAGAAGATGGCGTGACATCGGCTATCGCATTATTCAGTTCATGAAGGGGATATGCAAAAAACTTGCAGAGAGCTGGATCAACTCACGAACAAAATAGCCATTGACTCCCGCCGGGAAACGACTTATAGTTGACGCATGCTCAAGCTGAGGCCGGTCATACTGCTTCTTGCCTTTGCTCTCCTGGTCCAGAACACCTGTCCCCACGGGTTTGCCGGGAAAACGAGCGTCACCCCTGCGTGCGGCCACTGTTCCCTGAGACAACTGCATGCTTCGCATCCTGATCCCCAGCTCACGATCTCTTCCAGTCCATCACCCGTCCATTATCCGCTGTTCGTCTTCGCCGTTCCGAAGACGGTCCATACGTTCCAGCTCGATCCCATCAAGTCCGCACGGCTTGTCCTCGTTGACCGATACAAGGACGCCCTGCCGGACGAACTCCTCCGACCTCCCCGAGCCTGATCCTGTTCGCCCAATCAGAGCTTTCACCACGGAAACCAAAGAGAAATCCCTTGCGCGATTTTCACGGGATGCCTGTGACCAGGGCTGATACAATCAGATGCAGATCATGAGACGATAGGCGTTCATCCGTGTCAAAGCGTGTTTTCTCAGAGGCGTGGTGACATTCTTTTCAGGAGGCCACTCATGAATACGAAAAAAACGCTCCTCAAGAGCGCGCTCGTTCTCTATTTCATCATCGCCTTCGAGGTGCTGATCATGATCAGCCCCTTCGCAGGCTTCTTTTACTCGGTCTTTAATCCGGTGCTGCTCGCCTTTGCCGGTCATTCCTCGACCCGGTGGCTCAGCGCCTTTTACCTGCCCCACATGATCCTGCCCCAGGACGCGTTCCTGCAGTTCGTGCGCGTCATGGGATCCGTCCTGTTCGTCCTGGGCATCGCGGTCTTTCTCGTGTGCGCCGGCCAGATCTACACGGCCAAGTTCCGGAGAAAGGGAGCTGTTCTCGGCGGTCTCTACTCCTCCATCCGGCACCCCCAGTATCTCGCCCTGGGCATCGCCGGGCTCGGGCTTTCCATCCTCTGGCCGAGGTTCCTGACCGTGGTGCTGTGGCTCTTCATGTGCTTCGTGTACTATTTCCTGGCAAAAGACGAAGAAAGGCGGATGCTGAATGCATCCGGAGAGACATACCGGGGATACATGAAGAAGACAGGGATGTTCCTGCCGAAGGCCGTGGAAAAAGCGATCGCTCCTGCATCCCTGGCAGGGAAGATTGCATTTGCCGTCCTGTTTGCCGGCGTCGTACTGGGCAGCGCTTTCCTGCTCCGCGCCTACACGATCGATCAGTTGACGCTCTGGACAAAGGCTCCCAATGTCACCGGCGTCGCCATTTTGCCCGAGGACGGTTTCAAAATGGACCACCGCATGGGCGATATACTCGCCCTGCCGGAAGTGAAAGAACGGGTGCAGGACAACAAGAGCTACCTTGTCTACTTCATCCCGCAGGACTACATCATGCAGGGCATGATCGCCGACACGGGAGGGACGTGGAAGCTTTTTGAGCAGCACCATTCCCTCTCCATGATCTCGGACTGGGTGTTCCATCCCTTCCGTCATCTGCGCGAAGGACATCATGCCATGCACAACGGAACACACAGGGAGCATCAGGCCATGGGACAGGCCGACAACGGCACGGTCAGACGGCTGATCTTCCTGTCCATTGAGGAAGTTCCGGTGAAAAAGCCTTCAGACCTGTTCGCGATCAATGCCCTGCGGGTGCCGCAGTTCTTTATCGACGTGGAGGTGCATGAGCTGAAGCTGCTGGAGGTGAAGGACCTGCCGCACGGCAGCGGCTGGGGCACGGTGCCCACGCCGGTGTTCTGAAATAACAAGTCAAATAACCACGGGCGGCTCCGCCGCACAAGGTAATGATAAAGGAGAGACATGAAAAAATCACAAATCATGTCGGCGTTGATCACAACAGCGTTCATGGGAGTACTCATTGTTACGGCATATGCGGCCATCACCGGATCGAAAAAAGAAGGGCTGGTCGAGTACGTCGGCGCGCAGAAGGATATCTTTGTAAGCGGAAAGGCATCGAGCGTCGTGTCTTTGGAGGACCTGGCGGGACGAAAAGGACTGTACGCCATGGGGCCCATAGACGGTCTTGACGGCGAGATCACAGTCTTTGATTCGAAACCTTATATTACCAAGGTTCGCGGCTCCGATTACGTGGCGGACAACACCTGGAAGCATGGCGCGTTCTTTCTCGTGTGGACGGAACAGTCGAAATGGAAGGATGTGCCTGTTCCGAATACCGTGAAGGGCTACGTGGACCTGCAGAACTTCGTCAAGGCCCAGGCGCTGGCAGCGGGAATCGACGTGACAAAGCCCTTTCCGTTCCTGCTTTCCGGAACGCCTGTGGAGATCAAGTGGCACATCAACGTCGACCGGACGGAAGGAAAGCCCGTTACGAAAGAATCATTTGCCAAGTCGAAGCAGCCGTTCACGACAAAGAACGAACCGGTCGATATCATCGGTTTCTATTCAGAGCATCATGCCGGTGTGTTTCTGACCAAGTATACGCCCGTGATTAAGGAAGGATCAGGAATGGAGAACGCGATCCATATCCATCTCGTGTCGCGGACAAGCAAAGCTTCGGGTCACATTGATGATATTACGTTCGGAGATAACATGATGCTGCGCCTGCCGCAGCCGTGATTATGAGAATCTATGGACGATTCGTTCACCCGACTTGATGGATATTAAAATCAAAAGGAGAATATGAACATGAAAGGACAAGTGACAAGAAGGGAACTGTTGACCATGGTGGGGACTTTAGGCGCAGGCGTGGCTTTTGCGGGAATCACCGGAGTACCGTCAAAAGCGGAAGCCGTAGGTGGCACCACAGAAAAGTGGCCTTGGCCGTATATGAAGCTTGACCCCGAAAAGACCGCCGAGATAGCCTACAATGAATGGTACCGGGTCTTCTGCGGGGCGGCGGTTATCAGCAGCGTATTCTCCCAGCTCAGGGAAAAGGTCGGCGATCCGTATAAATCATTCCCGGTTGATGGTTTTGTTTTTCTTGAAGGCGGCACGGTAGGCTGGGGCACGATCTGCGGTTCCAACGCGGGAGCGAACATCGTGAGCAACATGATCATCGGACCGCGTATCGCCGGACCGGATTGCGAGCAGGGCGCTCTCATCGGATCGGAAATGATGCAGTGGTATTCCGGGACGCCGCTTCCTGTCTATGTTCCCAAGGAGCCGAAACAAAAAACGAAGATCATTCAGACGACGAGCGAATCGCCGCTTTGTCATGTTTCCGTGGGCAAATGGATGAAGGCATCCGGCTATGCTCTTGCGAGTCCGGAAAGGAAGGACCGGTGCGCGCGGGTCGCTGCGAGTGTCGCCTACAAGCTTGTTCAGGACCTGAATGCCTGGAAGGACGGCAAGTATGTTTCAAAGACAGATTGGACTCCGGCCAAGGATGTAGGCATTACGGCACAGCAAAATTGCATCGAATGCCACGGAACGGCGGTCCCAACGCCGCCTATGGCAGCGAAGAAACCTTGAAGCACGCAGCTCCGGTCGGGATAATTCCCGCCCGTCTCTTTTCTTGGCCGACAGAGGCCGGAGAAGCGGCCGCTTGACTTGACGACGCGGCATCCACTATAATTGAGCCCGGCCCGAGCTTTCGAGCCGGGCTCGCATTTGCCAGCAGGGAAGGATGATCGGTGGATTTCCTTCACATGACGTTTCCCGTATCCGGGGTGACAACGAACCTTCTGCTCCCGCCATTGACCGCCCTGGTCATTTCCTTCTTTACCTCCATGGGCGGCATCTCCGGCGCCTTCCTGCTCCTGCCATTCCAGATGAGCGTTCTCAACTACACCGCCCCGTCGGTCAGCGGAACGAACCACGTCTTCAACATTGTGGCAATACCGAGCGGCGTGTACCGCTATATCAAGGAAGGGCGCATGGCGTGGCCGCTTACGTGGGTGGTCATTGCCGGCACGCTGCCGGGCGTGTTTCTTGGATATTATCTCCGGGTTCTCTTTCTTCCCGATCCGAAATCGTTCAAGCTATTCGTCGGGTGTGTCCTGCTGTATATCGGCATCAGGCTGTTTAAAGAACTGCTGGGCGGCAAGAAAGCTCATTCAGCAGGGGGAAAGGCCTTGGAAGAAAAGTTCAAGGCACGGGCAGCGGAAATCAAGAAGGAACAAAGTTCAAGAATTGCGGCGGGCTTCCCTGCGGACGCTGTAGTGAAAACAATAAGCGTGTCTCTCAGGAAAGTCGAATACGAATTCTGGGGCGAGCGATTTTCCTTTAGCACGCTCGGAATGCTCACCCTCGCATTTGTCGTCGGCATCATCGGCGGCGCATACGGGATCGGCGGCGGAGCCATCATCGCTCCTTTTTGCGTGGCCTTTTTTCAACTGCCCGTCTATACCATCGCAGGCGCAACGCTGATGGGCACGTTCATAACATCGGTGGCCGGGGCGCTCTTTTTCAGCGTCATCCCGGCCATGAACGGCATATCGCCGATGCCAGACTGGCCGCTGGGGATCCTCTTCGGCCTCGGCGGTTTCGCCGGAATGTACCTGGGCGCGAAGACCCAGAAATATGTGCCTCAGAAATTCATCAAGGTGATCGTCGGCGTTGCCATCCTGTTTCTTGCAATAAAATATATCACCCAGTATTTATTTTAACCGGCTCACAGAGCCGGCATTTATACAGAGCTCAACACATCCCTTTTTTTTGGCTTGTACTCCGCAGGAAGAAACGGTATCCCGCCAGAATCCCTCACTCTTCGCTCTCCTCTGCTTCAGGGCATCGCATGGACAATAGCTGTAGCAGAATATAACGGTATTCTATTTCACCGGCAGAAGCCTAAAAGAGCAGCCGGTGAACGAATACTCCTTGACAAGCGGAGAAGTGCCTGCTATGGTTATGTGCATATGCACACAATGACAGGAGCAAAGCATGTCCCCCCGATGCAAAAAGCCGCGAAATTGCAAATGCAAATTTAAAGGAACGGCGTTCAAGCCAACCTGCGTGCCGATGTCGGAGATCGAGCAGGTGCCACTCCTGCGTGAAGAGCTTGAGGCGTTCAAGCTCTGCGATCTTGACGACCTCACGCAGGCGGAGGCCGGCGCGAGGATGGGCGTTTCGCGGGGGACCATTCAAAGGATACTTACGGGCGCGAGAAAAAAGGTTGCGAAGGCCCTGAGCAAAGGTCAGGCCATAGTATTTGAATAATCGTTGTAAAATCACACAGAGGAGGAACATCACATGAAGATCTGTTTTCCAGTCCAGAATGATAATGGGATCGAGAGCACGGTGTACAATCACTTTGGCTCAGCTCCGGTATTCGTCGTTTTCGATACGGACACGAACAGCGTTGCCTCGATCAGCAACCAGGACCAGCACCACTCGCACGGCGCGTGCAATCCCATGAAGGCGCTCGACAACCAGAAGGTCGATGCGATCGTGGTCGGCGGCATCGGTGCGGGCGCGCTCACGAGGCTGAACCAGATGGGGATCACGGTGCACCGCTCACAGGGCGAGACCGTACGGGAAAATCTTTCGATGTTCCAGGCTAAAAGCCTTCCCGTGCTGACGGTCCAGGGATGCTGCGGCGGCCACAGCAAGGACGGGGGCTGCGCTCATTAAGCATTATTATCAAATAGCAAAGGGAGAAGAAGATGGACAACAAAGAATTCGTATTTGTCATAACCCATTCCTATGATGCAATAGAGCGCGCGGCCGCAGCGCTCCAGCTTGCCACCAACATGGCGGCCTTTGATGCCAAGATAGATTTCTTCCTGATAAACGAAGGCGTGCATCTGGCGCGGAAGGGATTTGCCGAGTCAATCACGTGGCAGAAGGGATTTTCACCCGTTGCGGAACTGATGAAAAGCCTGGTGGAAGACTTCGACTGCAAGTTCTATATCTGCGCATCCTGTGTCAAACCCTACGGCCTTGAAGGCGCCGAATGGATAAAGAACGCTGAGGTCAAGCCGGGCTCCTACCTTGGGGAGCTCCTCATGAAACGCCAGAACGTAACATTTTGATCGGGACAGGGGACGCGTGATAGCTTGCTCGAATTAACGTCACATTTCGTTAAGTCCGGCACAGCGAAAAATCCCTCGCATGAGCCTGCGAAATAACGTTGTCCTATCTCGATAAACTCCCCTCGCCCGAAACGCTCACCAGGATTAGGGGAACCTTTCCCGATTTCCCCTTGTTTTTGCAAGAGTCCCCGCCTGTAGTCACCCGATGATCCCGAATGCGATATAAATAACTTGAAACAGCGGCTGGATTTTGTTAAAGTCGGCTTTCGCTGTTTGCCATACGTTCAAGGTGATCCCGCGTCATCGGACAAAACCATGCATAAACATTCCAAGGGTAAATCTATTGTCCTGTTTGCCGGCGCCGCGCTCATCGCGCTGTCCGCGCTCCTTTTTGTGCGCGCCGTGACAACCAGGGACTTCGGACAGCCCGGAGTGGGCCTGTTCGGCAGCCAATCAGACACTCAGCTCATCGTTGCCTTTGCGTTGCTCAGCGGACTTGCGATCGCCCTGCTTGTCATTGTATCCCGGACCTGGAACGGAGCGGCATCGAAGCCAGTCTCGGAGCCGAGGCAGCCGGGAGAGAAGGCTGCAACCACGGAACGTCCCCGTCAGAGAACCGGTCGTTCTGCACCGGAACCGGATACGTCTTCCGGATTTCTCCCGGACGAGGTGGGGGAATCGAGTTCATCCGCCGTCGAAATGCACGAAGAACCGGAAGAGGCGGACGAGGAAATTCCAGCCGACGAAGAGCATACGCAGTCTCTCCTGGACGAGTCCGACAGGATCAAGAAGATCGTCGAAGGTATGGATGAGCTGGCGAGGGCCCAGGCGCTCGGCCGCACGCTCAAAAAGCAGTCGATCGAGGTCCAGCCCCTTCTGGGAGGCATCATTGAAAAAACGCGTCTCCTGGCACAGGGCAGGGATGTCGCATTCAACCTGGAGTGCGAGGCGGGTCTTACGATAACGGCAGATCCGGAGTGCCTCGGCTGGATCATGGGAAACCTGATGGACAATGCCGCCAAGGCCGTGAAGCGGGACGGAAGCGTGACCCTGAGCGCTTCCTCGAAAGGCGGACAGGTCGTCTTTACGGTCGCGGACACGGGGACCGGGATCCGGCAGCGGCATCGTCATCACATTTTCGAACGGTTCTTCCGCGGGACGGGAAGCGGTATCGGCCTGGGCCTCACCATCGTGAAGGAACTTGTGGACGCCTGCGGGGGGAAGATAGAAGTGAAGACGAAGCTGGGAGAAGGTACCATTATTACGGTGTCTATTCCGGCAGTGTGAACCTGATGCAGATCAACAAAGTCTTATCTCGCGCGGAGGCGCGGAGAGCGCAGAGAAAATCAAGACGAAAAGCAACCATCTTTTATTCTTAAGAAAAGATCATAAAGCGAGGCGTCGCCTTAGACCAATTATTGTCAGTTTCATGATAGTTTAAACATCGGATGTAACTACTCGTCGTTAGTAGCATCCAGAAGATGCGAAAAACCAATTTATCCGCAGATGACCGCAGATTTTAAACCAGTAATCGTGGCCGGGTCTAATCTGTGAAATCTGAGTAATCTGCGGACAAAAAAATACCTGATTTGTACGTTCTTTGTTTCTTTCAATCCAAAGCTTCGGGTTTCTCCGCGCCCTCCGCGGCTCCGCGTGAGCACGAAGTGATCCCTTTTCTGATATCCTTCGCGCCCTATCCCTTCCTCCCCGTCACGACCACCGTCTCTCCCAGCACCTTCACCTTGATCCCCTTAAACCCGGTCTTCGTGAGCCATCCCTTTATCTCTTCGACAGTATAAGACCTGCCAGCCGGTGTGTTGACAAGCATATTGATGGAGAACAAAGCGCCCGGAGCCGGGAAGGCGCGGTTCTTCTCTAAGTAGAATTCGTGGATGGCGATAAGGCCCCCGGGATTCAGCGCCTCACGGGCCTTCTCGATGAGTGTGATGCTGTCATCGATCGAATTCGAGTGCAGGATCTGGCTCATGAACACGAGATCATAACCGCTCCTGATGTCGCTGGCATGGAAATCGCCTTCGATAAAATGGATCTGCTTTGTCTTCTGCTCCCCGACGATCTGCTTGGCGATTGCGACGGCTTCCGGCATGTCAAAAAGCGTGACGATGATCCTTTTCCGCGCCAGCTCCATGCTGTACGTCCCCGGTCCGCCGCCGAGATCGAGCGCGCGGGCAACACCCTTGAGATCGATCGCCGCGATCACGCTCTTCGCCCGGATCACGGCGATGTTATGCATTGCCCTGATGAAGGAGTCGTAGTCACGGCCGCCCGATTTGTTCGGCATGCCTGTCTTCACGACCCCGTCCAGGCTGGACCAGGACTTCCAGAGATGCTCCGCATGCCGCAGCAGGTCGCCCTGATAGAGAGGGCTGTCCTTCACGAGGAATTTCTTTGCCATCTCGGTGTTGCGGTACTTGCCTCCTGATTTCCCGAGCAGGCCGACGGTGGTAACGGCATCGAGCAGAATCTCCGTTGCCCGAGGATCAGTGCCGATTCCTTGAGATAGCTCTCCGGCAGTCTTCGGTGTTTTCAAGTAGTCAAAAACGCGATAATTGTTCGCGGTCAGGACCACCCGCGACGCCCTGAACCCGCCCCAAAGGCGTGAAAACTCCTGAAGCTGTTTTGTAAGAACTTTGTTCATTTGGTTTTCCTCTCTTTATCCGTTATTCCTGCGCAGACAGGAAGCCCGTGTCGCATCCTCCCCGTCATTGCGAGCGCCCATGGGGACGCCGCAGTCTCGCATGCCATCATAGCTTAAAATCAAAGATGAAGTCAATTGCAGGGACCATTTGAGGAATGCTAATGAACAGGGTAAAAAATGACTGATAGACAAAATGGAAGGTTAGTCATTTTGAGGTAAAATCGCGATCGATCTACGCAGTTACGGTACTGATCTCTTCGGCCAGTCGTTTGGGCGAAGTGGTCGACCTGACGAGCAGTCTTTTCACTCCCCTCCGGATCAGCAATTCACGGAATTCCTTACGATGATTGTTCGTCATCACGACGACCGGAACCTCCTTATAATTGTCCATGGTGGGCAGAAACTGAAGCAGGAAGTAATTGGGATCGAGATCATTCTCGATGGTCAGGATTATACACGAAAGATCGAGGCCCTTGCGCAGCGAATTTACCGCATCTTCGAATGCAGAGATGTCCAAAACCTTGCTGCCGGTGCCTATCAGTTCGTTCACATAGTTCAGAAGGTCCCGACCGCCGAGCCGGGAATTGCCGACTAGCAGAATGCGTTTATGCTTGTCGAGTCCCTTCTCTTCTATTCTCCCGGCAACATACCTGCCGATGAGCTCCCGGTCGCTGTCCTGGATATTTTCGAATCTGATGCCCATCCCTACTTCATCGATTACAAACTGGACCAGTGCATCAGCTGTAACAGGCACTTGCAGCACCGTGAATTGAACGGATAGGTGCTGTCCTACCGTAAACGTTCTTCCGGTCAGCAGGAACATGCCTCCTTCGCTGATATCGACCCCTTTGACGGCGAGGGATTGATTGATAAGGACCTTCTCACCATACCCGACGCGCGCCTTGCGCATATATCGGTTCTGGATATCTTCGATCTGCACTCCCAGTTTCCGAGCAAATACCGCGACTTTTTCCGCGTGCGTATCGAAACTTGAACTGAGCCGAATAAGAAAATCGCGCAGTTCATCATTCGAGTCCTTCAATGCATCGATGAGATATTTCTCGGCAGGACTGCTCTCAAGCCCGTAGATCCTGCCGATCAGTTCGGGCAGGGCCAGTTTGGCTGTTCTCAGATTCGCAATATTTTCCAGCATGCTGTTGATCTCGGACAAATTAACATGTGCCTCCCGGAACACTTTGGGGGCCGACTGGATAATTCGCCGTTCCATACGGATTATCTGCACATGGGACTCCTCCTCCATATGCAGATTGTAAAAAAATTCCGCTGCCTCTTTGTTCAGCTTATGTTCTTCATGCAGACGTTTATAGAGGCCGGAGACGTCGGATTCCACTTTCTCAAGCAGATCAAGCAGTTTATATATATCCATATTCCCTCACATTTCATTTTTTAATTACCGGATCGACGTACAAACATAGAGAAGGCCTCTTCTATTATGTATCGGCATATCAGCCCAGAATCTTAAGATATTCCATAAAATGACTGCATCTCAAGGAACTGGTCCGCATTCCGAGCATCTGTTTCCCAGCCGTAGATCGGGTGGAGCCACGCGAAACCCGAAACGATGACATATCTGGCCGAGAGGGCCTCCGGTCAGCGTCCCCCCTCACCTGTGCTGTCTTCGCTCCATCCCCCCGCAAACTTCCCATTGCTTTATCTCTTATGCTACTTTATAATCTCCAACCGAAAGCCGCTTACGTGCGAGCCGCAAACCGCTGTATTCCGGCCAGCGGTTTGCCAAACCGCTTTCCTCACTCACTCGTTAGTACGAGGTGAAAAATGCGCTCTAAGACAATATTCGGGGTATCCGTAATCATCTTGTCAGCATTGCTGCCCGGAGCCGCGGCTATGGCGGCCGAGGATGCCGGCTGCAGACCGTTTACGGGAAAAGAAATCAATTCTATAAAGACCAGCCACAATCCGAAGTTGCTGACGGGCGCCGGTCTCACAGACCTCGTAGACCCGGCTCTCGGCAGGGAAT
Source organism: Nitrospirota bacterium (assembly GCA_035516965.1). Classification (NCBI taxonomy): domain Bacteria; kingdom Pseudomonadati; phylum Nitrospirota; species Nitrospirota bacterium. The sequence goes on along the minus strand of DATIZR010000082.1, from coordinate 7,702 downwards.
TGCTCGAGTCGGCGAGCCGCATCGAAGCTCCCAGCGGCGTCGGGACCTATTCGCTGATCGACTTTGAGTTCGATCATCCCTGGGCTGAATCACCCCTCAAGCCTTCCTCGCAGGTAAACATCATGAAGCTCCTGCGTGACGACAATGATAATGCTCAGTCCTATTATCTCTATGCTGTCCTGCAACGGGAAGCAGCAGGAGATAATGAGGCAATGACACAGATCAAGAAGGGGAATGCGAAAACGTTCAAAACGTATTCAAAACAGAGATTCGATGCCATCGTGGATGCCGTGGCCTTGGCAAAGTGCAGCGGGATCAAGGCAAGACAGTACGCCTTCTCGCGTTTTTTCACGAGTAACACGTATTCAAAATTGCGCCACTTATGCAAAGACCTTATGAAGAGCGATGGCAAGGAAGCTAAAAATGCCTGTTTCCTCATGGGTCAAAATCTCGAACGCGGAAGTTTGACTTTTGTCGAGCAGCTCATCAGTCTGGCAATCCAGAACGATACGCTGGGCGATTCATCGTCTGACGTTGCTGCCAGATCGGAAATACAGAATAGAAGGGCTGTGATAGCTGCAAAGATCGGCCGCAGCGCGAACGTAGCAGAGGGCAAAGAGCCGGAAGAGGTGAGTTTGCAGTACTACCAGATCCTGTTTGAAAAAGGGGAAGCCGCAGCGCGGGATTTTGTGACAGACTTTGTCGAGCAGAAACAGCAAGCACAGTGACTTTTCAGTCGAGCATGACGCTATCCCGAGAGGAGTCAGCAGTGCCGAAAGCGAATCAAGGCGGCTGGAAGACCTGCAGCCGGGGGCATAAATATCGCGGTCCTGGTCCTTGCCCGATATGCTGGCCTGGCGGCGTCAAAAAGAACAGGAAGAAATCCGCAGCGGGCAAATGGCCGCCGACGTACGATGGAGAAACAACCGCAGGTTTGTCGCCGCCATCGATGCTTCATCATATCGAGCAGAGGAATATCCGGCATCCCTTTCCCCGCAAACTTCCCATTGCTTTATCCCTCCTGCTGATTTATAATCTGCAACCGAAAGCAGCTTAAATGCGATAGCCGTGAACCTCTGGATTCCTGCCTGCTCAGGAATGACGGCTTCATCGCAGGAGGTCATCACTTGGCAGCAACCTATACCGCAAAAGACATCACTGTCCTCGAAGGGCTGGAGCCGGTCCGCAAGCGGCCGGCCATGTACATCGGCTCGACTGACGCGCGCGGCCTGCATCACCTCGTATGGGAGACGCTCGACAACGCCGTGGACGAGGCGCTGAACGGGTATTGCACGGCCATCACGCTCCGGATCGAGAAGGATGGCGGCGTAACGGTCATCGACAACGGGCGCGGCATCCCCGTCGACATCCATCCGAAGACCAAACGTCCCGCCATTGAGACCATCCTCTGCACGCTGCACGCGGGCGGCAAGTTCGACCACACGGCCTACCGGTCCTCGGGCGGCCTGCACGGCGTGGGCGCATCGGTCGTGAACGCGCTCTCGGACGTGTTCATCGCCACGGTCTGGCGCGACGGGTACGAGTGGACGCAGGAGTTCTCGCGCGGCAAGCCGAAGGGGAACCTCAAGAAGGGGCGGCCGACCAAGGCGCACGGCACGCAGATCTACTTCAGACCCGACCCGGACATCTTCTCCAAGACGCACTTCAACTACAAGAACATCCTCGACGTGTCCGAGAGCAAGGCCTTCCTGAACAAGGGTCTCAAGCTCACGATCGAGAACGAACGGGACAAGGAGAAGCCGGTTTCGTTCCGGTACGACAACGGCATCCAGGACTACATCAAGCGCATCGTGTCGGGCACGACGGTGGTGAACCCCGACCCGTTCTACTTCGAGAAAGAGGACGACTTCAAGATCGAGTGCGCGATCCACTGGACCATCGCGACGGACATGGAGATCCATTCCTACGCGAACTCGATCAACACCTCCGACGGCGGCACGCACGAACTCGCGGTCCGGCAGGGCCTGACCAAGGCCGTCCGCTCCTATGCCGAGCGCAAGAACCTGATCCCGAAGAACATCAAGGCCATCGCGCCCGAGGACGTGTACGAGGGGCTGTACGGCATCGTGAGCGTGCTCGTGAAGAACCCGCAGTTCCAGGGCCAGACCAAGGAGAAACTGAATAACCCGGAGATCTCGTCGCCCATTGAGAATTCGATCAGGAACGGCTGCGAGGCCTATCTCCTTGCGAATCCGACCATGGCTGATGCCGTCGTGCGGCGCGTGCTGCTCGCAGCCGAGGCGCGCATGGCGTCCCGAGCGGCAAAGGACAACGTGTCCCGGAAGCTTTCGTCGCTCAAGCTGAACCTGCCGGGCAAGCTTGCCGACTGCTCGTCGAGCAAGGTGGAGGAGTCCGAGGTGTTCATCGTGGAGGGAGACTCGGCGGGCGGTTCCGCCAAGATGGCGCGCGACCGGAAGACCCAGGCCGTGCTGTCGCTCCGCGGCAAGATCCTGAACGTGGAGCAGGTGTCTTCTCTTGAGCGGATCCAGACGAACAACGAGATCAAGAACCTGCTCGCGACTCTCGGGTGCGGCGTAGGCGCCCACTTCGACCTGAACAAGCTCCGCTACCACCGCGTGATCCTAATGACCGACGCCGACGTGGATGGCGCTCACATCAGCGTCCTGCTCCTCACCTTCATCTACCGGTACATGCCGGAGCTCATCAACCACGGCCATATCTACCTTGCCATGCCCCCGCTCTTCAGGATCGAGGCAGGCAAGGAGGTCTTCTACGCCATGGACGAGATGGAGAAGGATAAGATCCTGGCAAAGCTGAACAACAGGAAGTTCGAGGTCGGCCGCTTTAAAGGGCTTGGCGAAATGAACCCTGAGACCCTGAAAGAGACCACCATGAACCCGAAGACGCGGACGCTCATGAAAGTGCAGGTGCTGGACCACAAGGCAACCGGCGACGTGTTCGAGCGGCTCATGGGCAAGGACCCCAGGGCCCGTTTCACATTCATTCAGGAGAGGGCTGAATTCGCGGAGCTTGATATATAAGAGATCATTCGAGAACCGCTGCGACTCGCCATTGCCTGCGACCCAATGGGAGCCGGCGGCCCTCTGGGCTCCTGTTGTTCCCCGGGCAATACCCCTTCTTTTTCGCTACCATGCAGTCTTTCCCTGCTATAGTTTTGCACACGAACGTCCGATAAGTACGGTATCCTCTGCATTGCCCGTTCCGCGGGAAGGGATACTCTTGTGCCTCGACGGCTCCTTTTGAAAATTCGATCCTCCATGAGCGCAAAGATAGCGCTGATCGTGACGATCACGGTCGTGCTCATGGCCTTTTTTTTCTCCCACCGCCTCTATTGGTACGAGCGGGAAACGATCTTCCGCAACTCGGAAACGCACCTCCTGCACATCGGCGAGGGCTTGCGGGGCCCTGTCGAGTCGTTCCTGAAAAAGCAGGACCACCAGGGCATCCGGAAGGCCATTGCAGAGGCTGCCCGGGAGGCCGATGTCATCCTGATCACCGCGTACAACGCCAGGGGCAGGGTGATCAGCTGCAGCTCGCCGCGATGGAGCGGACGGGACCTCATCAACATGTATCCCGAAGCGGTCACGGTCGAAGACATCGCCGCGGTCCAGAAGGCCCTCGGCGGCGGTTATGCCGCGTACTATGACGAGCAGCACGTCAGGTCCTGCCTCGTGATGCCGGTGGTGTACGGGGAAAGCGGCACGGGCGCGCTCTTCATCAGCCTCGACCTCGTGTCCACCATGGCGCAGATCAACAGGCGGGCCGTTGAGGGCATTCTCATTGCCGTGCTGGTTGCCGCGGTCTCCGGCGTCGCCGCCTATTTTCTGTTCCACGCGCTCTTCGCCAGGCGCGTGAAGTCCCTATCCGTGACGGCGACCAGGCTTGCCTCCGGCGACATCACCAGCCGGACCGAGGTGGGAGGCATTGACGAGATCGGCTACCTCGCGGCGTCCTTCAACAACCTCGCCGAAGAGATCACGAACTGGCACGGCAATCTCGAGGAGGCGGCGGCAAGCAGGATGAACGAGCTGCTGGTGCTGTTCGAGGTCGTCAACACGATCAGCCAGTCCCTCGACATGAACGCGGTGCTGCCCAAGGTGCTCGACCAGGTGGTGGGCAACATGGGAGTTGTCCAGGGGGCCGTGGTGCTCGTGGGCAGCGACGGATTATCCCTTTCGCTCGTGGCCCAGCGGGGGCTGTCGGACGGGAGCGCATGCCGGATCTCGGGAGCAGGCCAGGGAGGCATCGGCGATGTGATCCTGCGGAATAAAGCCATGCGGATCAGCGCCGGCGATGAGGACGGACCGGAATCCGTCCCCGGGCTCGAGCAGGACGATATCCGTTCGGCGCTGATCGTGCCGATCAGCGCACGCGGAGCCGTGCTCGGCGCGCTGGCCCTCTACAGTCCGCAGCGGCATAAGTTCACCGATGAGAACGAGGCCCTCCTGGCCACGATCGGGAACCAGGTCAGCGTTGCGGTCCTGAACGCCCGGCTCTACGAAAAGACGCTCGAACTGGCCCAGGAGGACGGGCTCACCCGCCTGGCCAACCGTCGCCACCTGATGGAGCGGCTGAAACAGGAGGTCTACCGGGCGGAGCGCTATCACACGTCGCTTTCCCTGATCATGCTCGACCTGGACAAGTTCAAGTCCTTCAATGACACCTACGGCCATTTGAAGGGCGACGAGCTGCTCAGGGAATTCGCGATCATGGTCGCCCACACGATCCGCGTGACCGACATTGCCGGACGGTACGGCGGGGAGGAGTTCGCGATCATCCTTCCGAACACGGCGCTCAAGGGAGCGATCGTGATCGCCGAACGCATCAGGCTTGCCATGGAGGGGCTCAGGATCGATATTGGCGAGGGAAGCCCCCCTGCCGGGCGCACGGTCAGCATCGGGATCGCCGAGTTCCTGCCCGGGGACACCGAGGAAAAGCTGGTCGGGAACGCCGACGCGGCCCTGTACCGCGCGAAGCAGGGCGGCAGGAACAGGGTCTCCTGGTGAGAAACATCCCTGCTGATAGTGAGCAATGATGCCCTGTCCCGTCAGACACTAAGTTAGCCCAACAACGAATACAAAGAGCGCCCCGCCCGGCGTGAGGTCCTTCGCAGCCCACAAAACGTTGTATTCCCGCCCACCCCCGGATTCTTTCCGATTGACACTTCTTTCGCCTATCTGGTATAGTACAAAATCTTTCATTTTCAGGGAGTTTTCGGATTTTTATGTTCCAGCCGTCCCTCGAAGAATTCAGGCAAAAGGCGAAGAAGGGCAACCTCATCCCGGTCTACCGGGAGATCCTCGCTGACATGGAAACGCCCGTCTCGGCATTCCGGAAGATCGACGACGGAAAGAATTCATTCCTCCTCGAGAGCATGGAAGGCGGAGAGAAGTGGGCCCGTTACTCTTTTTTGGGGAGCGGCCCGTCGGTCATCATCAGGACCTTCGGGGGCCGGGCGGAGATCGTCCGGAAGGGCAGGACCGAAAAGGTCTCCTTCGACCGCGACCCACTCGAGATCGTGAAGAGCGTGCTCGCGGACTATGCACCTGTGCAGGACCCGGGCCTGCCGCGCTTCTTTGGCGGCGCCGTGGGGTTCATGGGCTATGACGTGGTCCGCTACTTCGAGGAGCTGCCTTCGCGCAAGAAGGAGGGGCTCGACCTTCCCGACATCTTTTTCATGATCACCGACACGCTCCTGATCTTCGACAATCTCACCCATCGCATCAAGGTCGTGTCGAACGCGCACGTCAACGGCCACTCGGTCACTGCCGCGTACAAAGAAGCGACCGGCAAGATCGACGCGCTGGTGAAGAAGCTCAGAACGAACGTGAGGCGTGAGGCGGGAGGCGGGAGGAGAGGCGCAAAGAAACATCAGCTTACGTCCAATTTCACCCAGGCGAAGTATGAACAAGCGGTGCTCAAGGCGAAGGAATACATCAGGGCGGGGGACATCTTCCAGGTCGTGCCGTCCCAGCGGTTCCGGACGAAGATCAACATCGAACCCTATGAGATCTACCGCGCGCTCCGCCTGATCAATCCGTCCCCCTACATGTACTTCCTGCGCTGCGGCGATGCAACCGTGGTGGGAGCATCTCCCGAGGTGATGGTCAGGCTCGAGGGCGGCAGGATCGACCTGCGGCCGATCGCGGGCACGCGCAGGCGCGGCGCGAACGAGGATGAGGACGAGTCCCTGGCCCGGGAACTCCTGGCGGACCCGAAGGAACGGGCCGAGCATATCATGCTCGTGGACCTGGGCAGGAACGACGTGGGCAGGGTGAGCGAACCGGGCAGCGTTTCGGTCTCCGAGCTCATGGTGATCGAGCGCTATTCCCACGTGATGCACATCGTCTCGAACGTGCGCGGCAGGCTGTCGGGCGGCAGGGACGCCTACGACGTGATCCGCGCCTGCTTCCCGGCGGGCACGGTCTCGGGGGCGCCGAAGATCAGGGCCATGCAGATCATCGACGAGCTGGAGCCGACGAAGCGCGGACCCTACGCGGGAGCCGTGGGCTACTTCGGGTTCTCGGGCAACATGGATACCTGCATTACGATCCGCACGCTCGTGATCAAGGACAAGATCGCCTATATCCAGGCAGGCGGCGGCGTGGTGGCGGACAGCGATCCCGCTGCCGAGTACCAGGAGACCGTCAACAAGGCCAAGGCCATGATGCGCGCCGTGGAGATGGCGGAGCAGGGGCTGGATTGAGCCAGGAGAAGCTAAAAGCAAAGGCTGCTCTCTCGCAAAGACGCAAAGAAAGACAAGTCTAAAAGCGTAAAAGAGCGGCGAGACGATGTTTCTCAAAGATTCAAACGAAGACATGGTTTTATTACTTGGCGCCTTTGCGGCTTTGCGCGAGATGGTCTTGAGGTTCTTATGCTGTTGATGATCGACAATTACGACTCCTTCACCTACAATCTGGTCCAGTACCTGGGAGAACTGGGGCAGGACCTGCAGGTGTACCGGAACAACAAGATTACGATCGTGGAGATCGAGAAGATGGCGCCCGAGCGCATCGTGATCTCGCCGGGGCCCTGCACGCCCACGGAAGCGGGGATATCCATCGGCGTGATCAAGCACTTCGCGGGCAAGGTGCCTATCCTCGGCGTCTGCCTCGGTCACCAGTCCATCGGCGAGGCCTTCGGCGGGGACGTGATCCGCGCGCCCTATCTCATGCACGGGAAGACCTCGATGATCCACCACGACGGCAGGACCATCTTTGCCGGGCTGCCGAATCCCTTCGAGGCCACGCGGTACCATTCCCTCATCATCAAGCGCGAGACGATGCCGGCCGTGCTCGAGGTCTCGGCCTGGACCGACGACGGCATTGTCATGGGCGTTCGGCATAAACAGCTCAAGGTCGAGGGCGTGCAGTTCCATCCCGAGTCCATCCTGACCAACGCGGGGAAGGACCTGCTCAGGAATTTTCTGAAGCTGTGATTTCTAACCACAGATGAACACAGGTGCGGCTTCGCCGCACGCACAGGTAAAGGTAACCCGAGTTTGAAATTAAAAACCGTGCAGTCATCGGTGACGCGAAGCCCGTGTGAGCGAAGCTCCGGTGGTTCCCTGTCAGAGGTTTTATGATCAAAGAAGCCATCGCGAAGGTCATAGCCGGAACGAACCTTGCCGAAGCCGAGGCCGAGGCGGTGATGCGCGAGATCATGCAAGGCGAGGCCACGGACGCCCAGATCGCCTCGT
>DATIZR010000081.1 GCA_035516965.1 Nitrospirota bacterium | reverse complement strand
TCGTTATTTATTAATTAGTTGCCAATTTTAAATAGGTGAAAATTTTCCCGGCATGCTCACTCCTACCGTTCCTTGATGGAGAAGTGCTTAAAGGATGATCCTCCCACCCACCAAATACATCCGGTCTGGTAGGGGGATCAGCCTGTGTCCAAAGGAAACACTTTTAATAACCTATTCAACGAATTCGCAACGATTTCTTATGATGTATCCGGGGGTACATATTGTCCCAAGGAAGAGTGGTTCTCAGGGAACCACTAATTGAACCCGGCGAATTGCTTATGCCCGCAAGTCTTTGAAAATCTGTTCAATCGGCGAGAGGCATCATAATTGCTTAATGTTGGAGCATGGCACAGGTGCGAAAGAACATACTGATCATTGACGAGCATAGATTCTCGCGGATCTGTTCAGCGATCCTTGAGACGGTGGGATATGGGACCGACATGATTTTGCACACGAATGACCTGCCTCTGAAATTAAACAATGACCGCCTCGGTCTCGTGGTTACCAGCTATCCCTACGGGGCATTCCTTTTTGATGAAATAAAAAAGAGAAACATCCCGACGATCATCCTGTCCGACAATATCGACGGAAAGCTGATCGACATTCTGAATGAATTCGATAATTCATACTGCATGATCAAACCGCTCGATTACGACAAGTTCAAACACCTGGTAAAGCAGGTGATCAGCGGGGACATAACGGCTCAGGGAGGTTACAGCCTTGTCTAGAGCTGCTTCAGCGATTCCGGCGGCTCCGGAGAACGAATGATGCCTCCGAAAAGACGTTTAACCCGCCTGCAGCCGTCAAGATTCTGCTGCAGGCTCTGTAGGGAGGCGAAGTCACGGCAATCAGGCAGGTTCCCGCCTGACGGAATCTAGGGTACGGATTCAAGGCACAGCGAACAGAGCGCACGATTCGTCGCTCGCCTGCTGCGGATGACACGGCAGGGACAACAAAGAGAGTAGGTGTTGTGCGTGAATGGAAGCGGAAAATTTTCGATGTTGGTGCTCGGCGACGTTCTTATCGCCCTTTGTGCCGTGTTTGCAGGGTACGGCCTGCGATTCATCTCGGTCCCGGTATCTGAAGGCCTTCTGAACGTGAAGGCGATCCAGTTGCCCTTTTTCGTCATCGGGGTTCTCTTCTCGTCCTTTCTGCTCGAGCTGTACACCACCGAAAAGGCAATGTATGCCAGAGAGTTCGTTGCACGGATCGTCATCAGTCTGGTGGTCTCGTTCACACTCCTGTCGGCGCTGTACTATGCCATGCCGAACATCAGCATCGGGCGGGGCTCTTTCGCATTGGCCCTGGGCGCCTTCGGCGTGCTTCAGCTGTCGTGGCGCATCATGTATACGGCATTTATGAATTCGGACGGTCTCGCAAGGAAGGTCCTGGTCCTGGGGACCGGGCAGACAGCCCAGCAGATCGGCAACATCATCACGGCCACCAATCACCAGCATGTGCTGAAGGGATACTTGAGCTGCGACCAGGATTCCACCGTGGTGCCCCTGGATGCCATCGTGGGCAAGGGAAGCAGGCTGATCGAGGCCGTGCGCCGGGAGAGGGCTCAGAAGATCGTGGTCTCGCTCTCCGAACGGCGCGGGGTGCTGCCCGTACGCGACATCCTTGCCTGCAAATTGAGCGGGGTGGAGATCGTCGATGCCCCCTCGTTCTATGAAGAATTGACCGGGAAGCTGCTTCTGGAAAATTTGCGGCCAAGCTGGCTCATTTTCAGCGATGGGTTCAGGATAACCCCCGCGATCCGCATGTTCAAACGGGTATTCGATATCGTTATCGCGGCGATAGCCCTGGTCATTGTTCTCCCCATTCTCCCGGTGATCGTGCTGCTGATCATGGCTGAGTCACCGGGGCCGGTCCTGTTCAAACAGACGCGGGTCGGGGAGCGGGAAAGGCTGTTCGTGCTCATCAAGTTCAGGACCATGAAAAAGGACGCTGAAGATGCGAGCGGTCCCGTCTGGGCACAGAAGGATGACCAGCGGGTAACCAGGGTGGGGCGGGTTCTGCGGAAGATCCGTCTGGATGAGCTGCCTCAGCTCGTCAATGTGCTGAAGGGGGACATGAGCCTCATCGGACCGCGGCCTGAACGGCCTGAGTTCGTGGCCCAGCTGAAGGAGATCATTCCGTACTATCCCGAGCGGCATTTCGTCAAGCCGGGGATCACCGGATGGGCGCAGATCAAGTATCCCTACGGAGCCTCGATCGAGGACGCCATCGAAAAGCTGAAATACGACCTGTTCTACATCAAGAACCTGTCTCCGCTGCTCGACCTGCTCATCGCCCTCGAAACGATCAAGGTCGTTCTTTTTGGAAAGGGGGGGAGATGATGACGTGGAAAAAGGTCCTGCCTCCGCTCATGCTGCTGCTCTTGGTTCCGTTCGCCGTTCGCGGCGGCGATTACCGCATCGGTGAAGGCGACACGCTGCAGATCTCGGTCTGGGGTGAAAAAGAACTGAGCCTTTCGGTAAAGGTGCGGCCTGATGGAAAGATCACGCTGCCGGCCCTTGGCGAAGTGGCTGCTGCGAATTCGACTGCCAGGACCCTGCAGACGACGCTGACGGAGAAGCTCAAGGGCATTGTCAAAAATCCGATCGTAACGGTGATCGTGACAGAGGTCACGAACAATAAAGTGTATATTTTCGGCGGGGGCGTGAAATCCGGAGTGTATGCTCTGGCCCAGCGGACGACCCTGCTGCAGCTGCTGTGTCAGACCGAAGATGCACGGAAGGCCGATCTCAAACGCGCCTATGTGCTGCGAAGCGGCACGAAGATCAAGACCGATTTCTTCCCTCTGTTCATCCAGGGCGACACGGCTGAAGACCTTGAGATCGAGCCGAATGACGTTATCTTCATTCCCGCCAACACCGACAAGAACGTATACGTCGTGGGCGCAGTGAACAATCCGAAGTTCATCGAGTACCGCGACGGCCTGAGCGTCATGGAGGCGATCCTCGAGGCGGGAGGGTTCACCAAGTTCGCGAATCAGAATGACACGCTCATTTACCGGAAGGGCGAGGACCAGAAAGAAGTGACGATTCCCGTCAAATTGCGAAGGCTGGTCAACGACGGCGACCTCAAGCAGAACACGAGGCTCAAACCCGGTGACTACGTCATCGTGAAAGAGGGCATTTTTTAGGAGGCTCAGCAGTGGAACAGTCGGCTGAATTCGATATTCAAAAATACGCCCGAATGATCTACGCAAGGCGGGTGCTCTTCGTGCTGATCGTCATGCTCGTCACGACCGTCCTGGTCATCGGCGCATATCTGAAGCCGAAGCTCTATGAGGCAAAATCCATTATTTTCGTCGAACGGCAGTTGATAAGCGACCTGACGAAGAACGTCGCGATCGCGCCCTCGTATGAAGACAGGATCAGAGCCCTTTCGATCGTCGTGAAAAGCAGAAATTTCCTCATGAAGGTTATGAGCGATCTTGGCATCGACGTCAGCAAGAAGAGCGCCGAGAGTCTTGAGGGCCTGATCAAGGACTTTCAGAACAGCACCGATATCAGGATTGATATGGGAACAGCGAACCGGAAAGATGTTGACGTATTTACCGTTTCGTACATTGGCGCCGATCCGGTGCTGGCGAGCAATTACGTCAACGCCCTCGTCCGGCGCTACATTTTGGACAATCTCGCCATGAAGCAGCAGGAAACATCAGGCGCGAACCAGTTCCTGCTGGAGCAGATCGACGTTTTCAAGAAAAAGATCGCACAGGGGGAGGCGCAGATCGCCAGGTTCAGGAAGGACAAGGGTGTCGTGTTGAATGACCAGCTTGTCGTCCTGCAGAAAAAACTGGCCGATCTCATGATGCAGTATACGGACAGCCATCCCGAGGTGATAAAAGCGAAGGCGGAGATCGAACAGCTCCAGGAACAGGCGAAATTAAAAAAGGGGGCTTCTTCCGGTTCGCCGGCTGCGGAGATGGCTGCCGTGGGTGACGGCGAACGCGGCGGGCAGAGCCAAAGCGCGGAGTCCCGATCCCCCGCGCGCGATGCGCTTGTGGGGAATAAGAGTCTACTGGACCTGGAGCACGAGCGGGAAATGAACAAAAGAATTTACGAAGAACTGCTGGCGACGCTCGGCAAGTCGGAGTTTTCGGCCCAGGTGGAGGTCCATGACAAGGCTGGCGCCTTCAAGATCGTCGAACCCGCAATCGTTCCCACGAAGCCGATCAGCAGGAATGTCATGAAAATGATCCTGCTGGGGATCGTGGGAGGGATCGCTGCCGGCATCGGCCTCATCGTCGCCCTGGACTTTTTTGATTCCTCGCTGCGGTCCGTTGAAGATGTGAAGAAACTGGGGCTGCCGGTCCTGGCCATCATCCCGAACATTCAAACCGTCCGGGAAACTGCGCGGGTCAAACAAAAGGACAGGCTGCTCTACGCCGCTGCCGGCGTTTACCTGACAGGCCTCCTGGCGATCATCACGGTGGAGATGATGGGCCTTCCCTACGTGGACAATGCGGTACAGCGGGCCCAGACGGAGATTACAAGTTCCCTGAAGCGGATCCGGTAGCCGGTTTCCGAGGAGAGTGTATATGAGCAGGATAGAAAATGCCCTGGAGAAGGCATCACGGATGCGGGAAGGCAAGAGGGAGACCGGAGCGGTCCAGGAGACCGTTGCTCACCGGGAACGGAAGATCGTCCGGGCGGCAGCAGAAGCCATTCCGCTCGATAATCCCTACCTTGTTGCGTACAACAAACCCTATTCGCCGGCGTCCGAGGAATATAAGAAACTCAAATCACAGATCATCGGAATGACAAAGCAGGAGCCGGGTAAGAATGTGATCCTCGTGACGAGCGCCGTGGGCGGGGAGGGGAAAAGCATCACGGCCGCGAACCTTGCCCTGTCCTTGTCGCAGGATCATGACCATTCCGTGCTGCTTATCGACGGTGACATGCGAAAGCCGACGCTCTGCCAGTTGTTCCAAGTGGAGCCGGAGCGTGGACTGTCCGACTGCGTTGCCGAAGACCTTGACATCGGCTCCGCACTTATCACTCTCGGCAACGGGAACCTTGCGTTCCTTTCGTCGGGAAATCAGGACGGGAATCCCGTTGAGCTCGTTTCGTCCCAGCGCATGAAAAAAGCCCTGGAGTCCATGAAACATCGGTATTCCGACCGCTTCATCATCATCGACACGCCACCGGTGCTGCTTTTTGCAGAAACCAAGATCCTGAGCTCGCTTGCCGACGGCATCATATTCGTCGTCAAGGAGGGTCGGGCCCCCCAGCAGCACGTCCTCGACGCCCTCGAAGCGCTGAGGGGGGAGAACATCATGGGCATCGTTTACAACGGCGCGGGGTCGGGGGGACTGAACGGCCGTTCGGCATACCACTCGTACTACAGTGATTATCTTAAATAGACTAAGGCTGCGGGGGAAATTCCATGTACGAACAATTCTTTGAGTTGAAAAGAAAACCCTTTGAGCTTGTGCCGAACCCCGAGTTCCTGTTCCTCGGCGCAACGCATAAAAAGGCCATGACTTATCTCAACTATGTCGTGCACGAGGGTGCGGGTTTCATGGTGCTCACCGGCGAAGTGGGCTCGGGCAAGACCACGCTCATCAGGGACTTCATCAACCACCTCGACGACCGGACCACTCTGGCAAGGGTGTTCAATACCCGGGTGGACTTCGAGCAGCTGCTCGCCATGATCAATGATGATTTCGGCCTGGACAGTGCGGGCAAGAACAAGGTCACGCTCCTAAAGGAGATCAATCAGTTCCTTATCGAGGAGCACGGGAAAGGGCGTTTGCCGGTCCTCATCATCGACGAAGCACAGGATCTCACGCCGGCAGTGCTCGAAGAGGTCAGGCTGCTGTCGAATCTGGAGACCCCCGATGCCAAGCTGCTCCAGATCATCCTCGTGGGCCAGCCCGAGCTGGGCCAGATGCTTTCCCTGGCCGAGCTGCGGCAGCTTCGGCAGCGGGTCAGCATCATCTGCCATCTTAATCCGCTCACGAGGCGCGAATGCGAGGACTATATCCATCACCGGCTCACCGTCGCCGGGAACGGAGACGCCGTGCAGTTCTCGCCTGAAGCGATGGATAAGATTTATTCCTTCAGCTCCGGCATCCCGAGGCTGGTGAACATCCTCTGCAATTTTCTTCTGCTGACCGCCTTTGCCGAGGAAACAAAGTCGATTGATGAGGGGATGGTGGACGAGATCATCAAGGACATCCAGGGAGACATCCCCGACCACCCCGGGAATGACGGGAACGGAGGGCACCCGGCGCCGCGGCAAACGCTCGAACCGTCTTCCGCTGAAGGAGGGGACCTTTCTGCGCCTTCCCCGGCATTGCATGCACAGTATGATGAAAAAAATAAAATGATGCTGCTGTTCATGCTGGTGCTGATGCTGGACGATATGGGTAACCGCGTAAAGGCCCTCGAGAAGGAGCATGCTTGCGTCAAGGTCCGCGACCTCAATGGCCTGGCTCACGGGCTGGAGCTCCTGGAAAAATGCGAGCACCAGACCCAGTGAGGACGGGATCCGGCCACCCTGCCACCGTCGCGGGCTGGCGACGCCGGGCAGCAAGGTCGTGACGGCGAACGTGAGTGGGGTAATGCGATCATGGGACTCAACTGGTACGCTCTCTGGGTGAAGTCAAGGCATGAATTTATCGCCCGCGACGAGCTGGCGAACAAGGGCGTTGAGACGTTCCTCCCGACGGTCGTGAAGCTGCAGCAGTGGCGGGACAGGAAGAAGAACGTGGAATTTCCCGTATTCCCGGGCTATCTCTTTGTCTCCCTCGAGCGGTCAGCAGAGGATTTCCAGCGCGCGACCAAGTCACGGGGTACGGTGGCCTTGGTCTGCCTCGAGCCCGGCCAACCGACGCCGGTCGTGCCGGAAGAGATCCGGGCTCTCCAGGCCCTGTTCGCATGCGGCCTGCCCTTTGATGTGTACTCGAACTTGCAGGAGGGCGCCCGGGTGAGAATAGAGCGGGGACCGCTCCAAGGCATTGAAGGCGTACTGACGAAGAAGCGGGAACAGCATCTGTTTTGCGTGAACATCGAGATCCTCGGCAGAAGCGTCGCTCTGAGGGTCTGTCCGGACGACATAGTGCAGGCATAGGAGTGGCGCCTATGACAGCATATGCCGACGGAAGAACATATCATGCTGAAAAAACAAACCCTTCGGTTACCGCATGTAACTGAGAGGGCGGAGCATTGCCAGGGCATTTCCCATCATCTCCCACAACGAGGATCAGCATCGTCTTGAGCGTTCTGTCGAGATCACTTGCCATAGCAGCAGTCGTCCTGGCAACCCTGCTGCTTCCGGGGGGGCTGGCCATGGCGGAGAACCATTTCCTGGCGTCGCTTACCGTCAGCGAAGAGTACAACGACAACATCTTCCTGGCTCCGCGGGGATGCACTCCCCCCTGTGCCGACACATCGAAGGTAGAGTTCGATTTCATCACGAAGGCCCTCCCTGCCGTAAGCATGACCTACCGGGCGCCCTTGTGGGACTGGGACGTGTCGCTCGCGTATAACTACTGGTATTACGCATTGTCGGGGTTCCATAACGACAAGAGCTTCGATGCCAGTCTTACCAACGAGACGAGGCTCGTGCGGGACCTCCTCTTTTTCGCAGTCCGCGATACCTACAACAGGGTGTCGCTCGACATCACACAGGACTACACGAAACAGAGCACATTCGTGAACCAGAGCGACCAGAATTTTCTGTCTGCGACCCCCTACATTACACTTCATGTGGACGACCGCACAACCGTGAATGCCGGGTATGAATACCAGAACATCTGGTACAAGGAGCCGGAGGTCGTCAATAGCGAGGTAACCGGCACGCTCCCAGTGCAGGCGGCCGGGACGGCCATTAATAAGGTCAATCATATAACCCACGCGGAAATGGTGCGCTCCCTGTCATCGCAGATGACGATGACACTCTCCGCGATCTACACCAAAGACGAGAACAAGATAGAGAATTACGACATGAGCACTCTGGAAGGGGGGCTCAGATACGAATACCTGGACGGCTCCAGCCTGATCGGCAAGTTCGGTTACATCTGGCTGCACCCAGCCATCCAGGATTCCTCGACCCAGCCCTACGGGAAAATCGCGTTCACCCACCAGTTCCCGAAGTTCCTGTTCAATTTCGAGAGCGGATTGATCTATCCCGAGGACCCTCAGCACATCGTGACAAGGGAAGACTTTTTCACGGCAAAGATCTCCCGGTCGGTCGAGAGGACCACTTTCGGCGTTACCGCGAGCCTGGAAGAATACCGGAATCCCCTCAAGGGGAAGCATCTGGAGACATCGTCTTACATCATAAGCGGCACGATAAGCCACGCGGTCAGCACGAAATCAAAACTCATCGCCGACCTGACCGTACAGCGGCTGGAGGACAACGTCCTTGACACGTACACGGACGTGTATCTTTCCGGGTTGCGCTATGAGTATCGGGCCTGGGAAAGAACGATCCTGGCCCTGGAATACCGTTACACGAACAGCTATTCCCCCAGCAACTATTACGCCGATTATACGAATAACCGCTTCATCTTTGAGGTCAAAAGGGATTTCTAGGAGAACAGCTTTCAGGGATGATCGCTTCATGCGTCCCGGGCCGGTCGATATCCCGAAGGTACAAATATGATAAGGGAAATGAAAAAACGATCTTACCTCATCCTATTCTGCCTGCTGGCGGTACTGTCCACGCTCAACGCCTGCCCCGGAAGGAAAGGGCCGGACAGGCCGCCCGACACGATACCGCCCGCTGTGTCGGACACGGCCCCGCGCAATCTGGACACGAATGTCGCGCCGAATGCCGCCATCAGCGTTACCTTCAGTGAGCCGGTGCTTGCCGGTACCGTCCAGTTCGGGCTCGCCCTGGTGAACGGCGGGGGAAGCGTGCCCTGCACCATGAGCTACAGCGGAAACGCCGCCGTCTGCACACCCGACCAGCCGCTGGAATACAGTACGGCGTACCAGGCCACGGTCAGCGGCGCAAGAGATATGTCGGGCAATCAGATGGCCGGCGAGTATCAGTGGAACTTCACGACGTCCGCTTCACCGGACACGACGCCGCCCCGGGTCGTCGAAGTCCAGCCGGCCAAGGATACCACAAGTGCCAGTTCCACCTCGGCCGTTTCCATCATCTTCAGCGAGCCCATGGACCCGACCACGATATCAGAGTCGACGGTATTGCTCAGCACGTTCGCAACGGGGTCCGCGCTCGTCGGTACCGTATCGTATAACGGGGCTTTATCCGCCGCAACATTCGTTCCGGGGATCCTACTTGCACACAATACGGACTACCTCGTCACCGTCGGAACAAACGCGCGGGATCTCGCAAAGAACAAGATGACGAACGCCTTCACGTCTCGCTTCAGGACGGCAGCTGCAGACGACGCGACGCCGCCGTCAGTCACTGCGATGTATCCGGCCCCCAACGCAGCAAACGCGGACGTGGATACGCCGATAACCGTTACGTTCAGCGAGCCGATGAGTGCGGAAACCATCACGCCCGGTAATGTTCTGGTGAGCGAAGGAACCTCCACCATTCCCATCCCCGTCGATATCAAGCTGATCGGGACCACGGTCGTGGTTACCCCGATCAAGCCGCTCAAGTTTTCTACTGTCTACACCGTGACGGTCCCCGCAGCGGTCACGGACCTTGCGGGCCACCCGATGGCGACCGATTTTGCATCGAGCTTTACGACCATCGCGCAGTCTCCCGACAACGTGCAGCCTTACGTGCTGTCCACGTTCCCGGCCAACGGAGACAGCTCTGTGCCGGTCTACCGCCAGGTGGTCGCCCTGTTCAGCGAAACGATGCTGGCAAGCTCGATCACACCGGCCACATTCCTGCTCATGGGCCCAAACGGGATCGTCTCGGGCCAGATCACCGTGACGGGCGCCCTGGCAGCATTGACCCCCGATCAGCCCCTGGATCCCGCCACCCAGTACACAGCCGTGGTAACGTCGGGTGTCACCGATCTCGTAGGGAACTCCCTCACACCTCCGGCAGGCATTTCGTGGAGCTTTACGACCGAGCCGGTCGAGACACACACGATCACGGCGACGGCGGGCTCCAATGGGCACATCAGCCCTTCCGGGGCGATCACGGTGGGCTACGATACCTCCAAAGCGTTCTCGATCACGCCGAACACCGGCTACCATATTTTCGACGTCCAGGTGGATGGCAGCTCGGTCGGCTCCGCACCGACATATACGTTCAACAACGTTACCGCCGACCATACGATCAGCGCCTTCTTCCAGATCAACACCTATACGGTGACGCCGTCTGCCGGCACGAATGGGGGCATCAACCCGAGTGTTCCGCAGACGGTGAACTACAACACAACAACGCAGTTCACAGTGACGCCGAGCGCCGGCTACAACACGGTCATGGGCGGGACCTGCGGCGGCGCGCTCGTCGGGAACACGTATACGACGAACGCGGTCAAGAACGACTGCACGGTCACGGCGCTCTTTTCGCTCGGCACTGTGACGGTAACATCATCGGTCAGTGGAGGCAACGGGAGTATCAGCCCGAATGGCGCCCAGGCAGTGCCCTACGGCTCTACGCCCTCCTTTACGCTCACACCGCTTACGGGATACCATGCGTCTGTTGGCGGGACGTGCGGCGGAACGCTGTCCCCAGACGGACTCACTTTCACGACGAATCCCGCAATAGCCAGCTGCACTGTGATAGCGAGCTTCTCGATCAACACGTTCACCATTGCGACATCGGTCTCCGGCGGCACCGGCACCGTTACCCCGGTCAACCCCTCGGTGAATTCAGGTGGAAACCAGACAATCTCGATCACACCCGGCACGGGATACCATATTACCGACGTACAGGTGGACGGTTCTTCAGCCGGCGTTCCTACGAGCGTCACATTCAACAACGTCACGACCAACCACACCGTCAGCGCACTCTTTACGCTGAACACCCTGACGATCACATCATCGGCGACGGGGAACGGCACTGTCACTCCTTTAGGGCCGACTCCGGTGCTTTACGGTGGGAGCCAGACGTTCACCTTCACACCCAATTCCCCCGCATACGTCATAGCGTCAGTGGTTGTTGACGGTATATCGCAAGGATTGCCAAACTCGTGGACCTTCAATAATGTAACGATAAACCATACCATTTCGGTGACCTTCCAGCTCGGCACCAACCTTATTACGGCAACGTCGGGCACCAACGGCACTATCAACTCGAATGGCACGATCGTCTCGGCCGGATCGTCACAGGACTTTCTGATAAGTTCCGGAGGCACAAGGACGTTCACGTTTGTTCCGAATACGGGTTACCTCATTTCTAATGTGCAGGTGGACGGTGTTTCGCAGGGCGCCATATCAAGCTACACCTTCACCAACGTGATGGCCAACCATACGATCAGTGCGTTCTTCGCGGCGAAGACCGTTGCAACGGTCACGCTCGGCAGCCTCAACCAGGTCTATAACGGAGCACCGCAAGTGGCAACGGCAACGACAACTCCGGCAGGTTTGAACGTGACCTTCACCTATAACGGGAGTAGCACGGCGCCGACGAACGCGGGCAACTATGCGGTAGTGGGCACTATCAACGATCCAACATACCAGGGGAGCGCATCCGGCACACTGGTCATCAGCAAGGCGACTGCAACGGTCACGCTCGGAAGCCTCAATCAGACCTATGACGGAACGCAGAAATCAGCCTCGGCAACGACGAATCCAGTCGGGCTGAGCGTCACCTTCACCTACAATGGCCTCCCGACAGCTCCAGCGGTTGCCGGAAATTATAATGTTGTGGGCACCGTCAATGACGCCAACTACCAGGGGAGCGCAATCGGCACGCTCGCCATCGCGAAGGCTGCAACCAGCGTCACCTGGGCGAATCCCTCTGCGATAACCTACGGCACTGCGCTGAGCGGCACTCAGCTGAATGCCACGCCGAGCGTCGCCGGCAATCTTGTATATACGCCGGCCTCGGGTACTATCCTGAATGCCGGAACC